>SLPW01000529.1 GCA_007131755.1 Myxococcales bacterium
CGCCCCTCACACCTGCGTATTCATCACCTGCTTGATCCCTCCCGTGGCGCTCTCCACGATCTTCGTGGTCAGATCGACGCGCTGGGAGTAACTGTAGATGACGGCCTGCATCTGCAGCATCTCCTGCTGGTCGAGCCCCTCTCCGTTGAGGCACCGCTCCATCATGGCCTGAATCTTGTCCTCCTCCTGGAGCAATCCCTGAATGAAGTCGTCCGTGGGGATCTCCGATGGGGCCTCCACGGCATCCACCTCATCGACGGCGTCGACCTCGAACTCGGGGTCCACCCCGTCGACAGCGTCGGCTCCGTCAGACTCGGCGTTCATGGTGTCGGCGAAATTCTTCGACGGCTCCGCCTCCTCCACTTCGCCGACCTCAGCAATATTTTGGACCGCCTGGCTGGCCATCTCTCCGCTGATTGGATCGGTCATCCTCGCTCCTCCTATATTTTTGTCCTTCCATCACACAGCACCCCCATTATTATTATCGACGATTCCCCAATTTATTTTGCGTACACCCCCCGCTTTTATCTCGTATTCGTGGCCCTCAAAGGGCATCTCGATCGGAAGATCGCCCCAGAAATAAAGGCTCTGTCCCCATTTTAAGCAAGAGATAAAAAAATCTCTCTTCCCGCCGGATCTCCGATCCGATCAATCCACGCGCTCCACGTCCACCTCGTCGCCGTCGAGCTCGAGGCGATACTCCACGTGAGCGTCGACCTCTACGTCCAGGGGCACCCGGAGCCGCCGCCCGTCGGAGGTCTCCAGCACCACCGTCTGTTCTCCCGCTGGAAGCTCCGCTTCTTCTACCGGTGAAGTGCCGAAGGCCCGAGCATCGATGTAGACCGCCGACGTGGGCTCGACGTCGATGGAAATCCGTCCCGTGGACCTGGCTTCGCGCTCCAACTCCATGGCCAGCGTAAACCCCCCGATCTTGTCGGTGCGCAGTCGATGATGGCTGGGCCTGTGGCCTTCGGCCTCCACCTCCAACTCCAGCCACTCATCGCCGTGATGACGCTGCAAAAACGGAGTCTTCCCCGCCTTGCGTCCCCCCACGTATACCCGACTGTCGTCGGGCCGAAGGGCGTAGTCTCCCACCACCGTCGATTCCTCCGTCGCGCTCAACGTCACCTCCAGGCGATCCCTGTCCTCGGAAAAATCGACGAAAGCCACATAGGGTTGATAGCCCTCTTTGACGAATTGGACATGTGTCGCAAAATCGGCACCTACGTTCATCGTCACCGGCGCCGCGAAGGGAGCTGACTCACCATTGATCCAGACCTCTGCCCCCTCGGGATCGCTGGCAAAGGTCACCTCCACGTCGTCCGTGGCCGCCGCACGTTCCAGCTCCACCGAACGCTCCAGGTCGGTGCCCTCGGCAGGGATCAACAATCGCTTCGGACGATAGCGTCGCCGCACGACCCACACCTCATTGTCGCGGCCGTCCACGAGATTGACCTGTGTCGGAGTCGTCTCCTCCTGAAGCAGCCCGTTGACCACCACCGCCGCCTCTTGTGGATCGCTTTCGATGATAAGCGAGATCTCCTCACCTCCTACGGCCTGGTAATCCTCCCAGGGCGGCGCCAGCTCATCTTCATCCTCCTCGACACCGGAGCTCTCCGCAGCCTTCTCGACTTCCTCCTCGCTGCTACTCAACAGAATCACTACCCCCAGCCCCAGCACCAATGTTCCCATCGCCGCCGCGACGATGATGATCAGTGAGCGGTTCGCCTCCAAGAACGAAAGCCCGGATCCAGCGTCGGTGACGGCAGGCACCGGCGCGGTTTGACGGGCATCCTCGCTCTGTCGCTGGACGACGTTCAGCCCCGAAAGCGACCGGCCACCAGGTTTCAGCTCTGGCACCTCTTCGAGCTCCATTCTCCCATTCGCAACTGGCGACGATGATGCCACTCCCCCCGGACCGACTCCACCGGCTGCACGCTGGTGTGCCGGCCGTTCCGACAAGCCAGCTTCCTCTCGATTTTCCCTTTCTCGTCGCCTCTCCCCGCTCCACCTTCCCGTGATATCCTCTTCTTTCTCGAGCTCCTCATCTTCCTCGCTTATTTCGTAGTCCACATAGCCACTGGGCGTCTCCAGAGGAGATGTCGTCTCCTCTTCCAACTCGTCTTCCACCAGAGTCGAATCCCTGCCCGGCTGCATCCGCTCGATCTGGACGGGACCGCTTTGCCGTTTTACTTCCCCCTCCTCGCGGCGCACGTCTACTGCCTCAACTCCCCCGGTGCGAAGCTGCGCCACTGCCACCGGGGGATCCATATCCTGCACCGTCTCGTCCTGCTTCACGCCCTGCTCGGCGATCTTGCGCAGCTCCTCCATCTCGGCAGGCGAAACCTCCATCTGGATCGTCGGATCATCCTCCTCCGCATCCAGGGAATCTTCGAAGCTCTCCAGCTCGTGCTCTCTGCCCAATTTTCGCATCTGCTCCGGCGTCAGCGCCACCTGCTGGGTCGCATCCTCTTCTCCTTCTTCCTCCACCACCACTAACGGCCCGGGGGAGGGCCTCGAGATTCTGGCCGGCTGCTGACGCCCCCCATCTTCCTCTTCGCTCAACTCGGCCAGGTAAGCCGCCAACTGGCGTGGCCCGGTGCGTACTCTCTCCTCGAAGAGCCAGTCCTCCAGATCTTCCTGCAGCTCTCCCGCCGACTGATATCGATCGTCGGGCTCCGTCGCCAGCGCCTTGAGTACGATCTCTTCTAGCCTCGGCGAATAATCGGGACGAATGCGTCGCGGTGGATGAAAATCACCATCCGTCACCTTTCGCATCGTCTCGTACTCGCTGGAGGCGCGAAATAGCCGCGTCCCCACCGTCGTCTCATACAGCAAGATCCCCAACGTGAAGATATCGCTTCGATGATCGAGATCGTGATGGCCGAATTGCTCGGGACTCATATAGGAAAACTTTCCCTTGAACTCCCCGATCTGGGTGTCCGTGAGCCGATTTTCAGCCTTCGCGATTCCGAAGTCGCATACCTTCACCGCTCCTACGCTGCTCACCAGCACATTCTGGGGCGACACGTCTCGGTGGACGATATTCATGGGCTGGTCCTGCTCGTCCTTACGCGTGTGTGCGTAATCCAGCCCCATCGCCACCTGGGAGGCGATATATACCGCCAGCGGTCGAGGGATGAAATTCTTCTGATTGACCCCCATCTCGCAGATGCGCCGAAGATCGAGCCCCTCCACATACTCCATGGCGATGAAAAACGACTTCTCCACGATCCCCAGATCGTAGATCTGTACGATATTGGGATGGTTCAATCGAGCGGCAATACGTGCCTCGTCGATGAACATATTTATGATCTCCTCTCGCTCCACGAGATGAGAGAACATACGCTTGATCGCCAATCGACGCTTGAATCCACCTATACTACCCTCTCGGGTGGCCAGAAAAACTTCCGCCATTCCTCCCTGGGCAATTTTTTCGTGGAGAAGATATTTGCCAAAGGGCTCGGCCATGAAGGACTCTTGTCGGGGAGAACTCCCCGTTGTGAGAACTGGAAAAGAGGTCACTGTCGAATGTAAGAAAACCCCCGTTACAGCGTCAAGTTGACACATTCCTCCCCGGCTCCCCAATGACCATGACCACCATCGCAATCTTGTGCGTAGGCGACGAACTCCTCGACGGACGGATCTCCGACCAGAACGCCCGGCACCTTACGGCGGCGTCCCAGAATCGGCCCTGGAAGATTGTCGAGATTCGCACCGTCGGCGACGACCAGCAACAGATCTGTGATGCCCTTCGCGCCCTGGGCGCAGCACAGGTGGTCGTCGTCAGCGGCGGCCTCGGCCCCACCGACGACGATGTCACGCGCCGCGCCGCCGCCCGCTTCGGTGGAGTCAATCTCGTCGAAGACCCGTCGGTCCTCAAGCAATTGAAACGGCGCTTCGCCGACAGAAAGCGTACCTTTTCGGAGAATAACCGACGCCAGGCTCAATTTCCTCAGCATTGCACAATCCTGCCCACCGAGGTGGGCACAGCCGCCGGGTTTCGCATGAA
The DNA here is from genome assembly GCA_007131755.1 of Myxococcales bacterium. Classification (GTDB taxonomy): domain Bacteria; phylum Myxococcota_A; class Bradymonadia; order Bradymonadales; family Bradymonadaceae; genus SLJM01. The sequence continues at coordinate 4,013 of SLPW01000529.1, forward strand.
GCGAGACGACACGGACTACTACTTCTTTCCCGGCGTCCCCTCCGAATTTCGGTGGTTCACCGACACTTATCTTCCCGGCGCCACAGAAGCGAATCAGCAGTACCGAAAGAGGCTGTTCTTCTTCGGAAGAGGCGAAAGCGACCTGGAGTCGGCGCTGGGCGATATCCCCCGACGTGCGGAGGAACAGGGCATCAAGATCGGCTTTCGCGCCGATCTCCCGCTTCTCGAGATCGCCCTCTCCGGCGACGATGAGGACGATGGCAGGTATCTGGAGCGCCGAATCCGCGCCACCATCGGCCCCTGGCTGGTCGCCGAGGACGACGAATCCTTTTCCGCCCGCACGGGACGCCGACTGATCGAAGACAGCGCCACCGTCTGCGTCGCCGAGTCCTGCACCGCGGGACTTCTGGGCGCAAAATTGACGGAGGCCTCCGGAAGCTCGCGCTACTTCGAGGAAGGCTATCTGACCTATGCAAACCGAGCCAAGGAGCGCCTCCTTGGCGTCGACACCGATATCCTCGAGAGCCACGGCGCCGTCAGCCCCCAGGTGGCGGCCCAGATGGCCCTTGGCGCCCGAGAGCGAAGCGGCGCCACCTACGCCCTGGCCGTCAGCGGCATCGCCGGCCCCACAGGGGGCACCCCCCAAAAACCGGTGGGCACCGTCGACTTCGCGCTGGCCACTCCCGAAGGTGTTCTGGTTCGCCGCGACCACTATCTTGGACGCAATCGCCATCAGGTGCGCCTGCTGTCCGTCCACCGCGCCCTGGCCCTCTTGTTATGGCGCCTCGAAGATCGCCTCATCGGCGAGCACCGGGTTTACGGCCCCTTCGACGACGATGAAGTACGTCAGGGCATCGACGTCGACGTCACTTCTCACTGAGACCCACCGAGCACGAACCTCTCCACCACCTCGTAGCGCGCTCCTCGAGGTGTCAGATGGGACTCGTACAACACCATATCCTTGATAAAACTCTTTCCGAAGCTGACATCGTCGTAGTCTTTGGCCAGCTCCACCAGCGACGGTCGCTGTCGCGACTTCACCCGTCCCAGCGTGATATGGGGATGAAATGGTCTTGATTCTTTTGCCACACCGATTTCGGCCAACTCCTCTTCCACGTTGCGCTGCAGCAACTTCAGCACCTCCGAGCTCTTCTCGTCGAGCCCGGCCCACAACACCCGAGGCCTCTCCAGATCGGGAAATGCCCCCAATGCGCGACACTCGACCTCGAAGGCAAATAGCGGTTCGCATATCTCGGTCAGTCGGTCGCTGATGGGCTCGACCATCTCCGGAGGCGTATCGCCCAAGAATTTCAGCGTCAGGTGAATATTTGCCGCCTCCACCATTCGCAGCCGTACCCCGCTGCCGTACTCCTCTTCGAGCCGCTCCTCGAAATCATGCTGGAACATCACCAGCGTCTCCACGACGGGAATGGATAGATTCAGGGCGATGAAGAGGCGGTTCATATGCGGGTAGTGGGTGGGGAGTCGGTGGGTGGCGCGGTTATTCCCTTAGCTGCTGGCTCTGGAACTCGGCGATCGATGCCTGCGCACCATCGGGGAAGTGACGGAGATATGCCTCGTAGGCCTCGAGCGCCAGCTCGGGCTGCCCCAGACTTCGGTGGGCAGTGCCGATGCCGATGAGGGCCTCTCCCATATCGGGCTTGATGCGACGGACCGTCTCGAATTTATTGATCGCTCGATCGTATTGGCCCAGCCCCAACCTGGCCTGTCCCATGCCGAGCAATGCCTCCGGATGCTCCGGCGATTCCTCCAAAACCAGGCGAAATCGGTCGATGGCCTGGCGCGAATTTCCTCGCTGCACGGAGCGCCTTCCGGCGGCCAATAATTCAGCCGTTGAGGGCTGTCCGGCCTCTGCGGCTTCCGCGCCGGCCGCCTCTACAGAAGCCTCCACCTCCTGCCTGGCTCGGGGAACCAATTGAGCCGTCTGTGCCCCCCGGCGCGCCGCATCGGCCGCTTTGAGGCTCTCGTTCATCTGCCTGCTTGCCTGTGCCAATGCCTCCTCAGGGCCTCCTTCGACGCTGTCATCGACCTGTTGACCGGTCTCCGATAATCCCGCGTCTGCCAGCAGGTCCTCGAGAGCCTCGCGCTGCCAGACTCCGACACCGGCCCCGATCAACAACAAAACCACCAATAGGGCTGGCCAGCGCCTTCTCTGCACCGACGAAAGATCGACGTCCTTTTGTCGTTTCCCCTGCGTTTCGGCGTCCACATATTCCAACTCGCCCAGCGTCCAGTCCTCCTCCTCCGCGTCTAGCTGGGTCGATGAAGAGGGAACAAATCGCTCTTTCTCCGATCGCGGCGCCGGTGTGGACATCTCTGGTCTTTCGGCGCGTTGGACCGTGGATTGATGGTCGGAAGTCCTGTGGAGTGACGCCCCCTGGCCGGGAGTTGGCGCCGGCTCGCGCATCGGCGTGGGTTGCGGACGTCGCTTCTCGGGCGCCGGCGTCGGGTGCGTTCGGCGCTTAACAGCAGGAGTGGTCTGTGGCGCTCTCTTCGGTGCAGGCTTCGTGGCTGCAGCCTCGCCGGTTTCAAATTGCAGATTCGTCGCCTGGCGTCGCCGCCGCTTTGCCGGCGGCGACGTCTCGGTGATCTCCTCCACCTCGGTTTCGGGCTTCTCTTCTTCCGTAGCTCCCCCGGCGCCGGTCAACTCTGCGATGGAGGCCAGGACCTGAAAGATCGGCGCAAACTCCCCCATCTCCTTGAGTTGCTTCCAGGACTTCCCCGTTCGGGAGATGGCGTCTTCTTCGCTGACGCGCCCCTCCATAATCCACTCGTGCAGCGTCTGAAAGGTCGCAAAATACAGAATATCGCCGCTGTCGGCATCGCGTACCATCCACCGACGCTGACGCTCGTCCTGTGGCCCCGAGTCGGTCTTCAGGCGAAATAGATGGTCACACTGACTGCACTGGAGCGTCACCCCATCGCGGGCGCGCACCTGGCTGTCGTCGAACTCGTAGAGGGTACTGCACTGAGGGCAGGAGACGTCCATCAATCACCGCCTGTGTCAGCGGTGCCCTCATCCATCTTCCTCCTCTCCCGGCACTTCCTCCCCATCATCTTCTTGTTCGGCGCGCAGTTGTTCGGCTTGCTCGCGCATCGCTTCCGCTTCGTCGCCATCGCCAAACTCCTCGTAGACCAGAGCCTTCAATTCGTAGATTTCGACTCGATCGGCGTCCAATTGTGCCGCCTCCTCCAATTGCTCCAGCGCCGGTCCGAGGCGATTTTCATCGATATCTTCCTGGGCCTCCTCCAGAAGGAGGTCGACCAGGGCATCATCATCGAGTTCCTCTTCTTCGGGCTCTTCCTCCTGAGCCACCGCTTCCTCTTCTTCTTCAGGCTCTTCCTCTTGGGCCACCACTTCCGTGTCCTCCGCATCGTCGCTGAACAGAGGAATGTCAATGACGTCGAAGAGATCGAGCAAGAGCACTACGGCGGCGGCCATGAGCATCAAAAAGGCTCCCCACAGAACGATATTCAGCGCCTTGCTGTCCCGAGTGGGAGGCTTGAACATCTCGTCGGGATTGATCTTTTCCTTCTTCTGCTCGGGCTGCTCAGGAGTCGCGGCAGCTCCTGCACCGGCTCCTACCGCCGGCTTGGCTGCCGTTTGAAACGGGGAGTGCCCGGCCCCTCCTCCCAGCGGTGGCGCCGGACCCATTCCTCCCGGCGTCGACGGCAGACGGCCCGGTTCTCCCGGTGAGGACGTGGCTCGCCCCGCTCCACTGCTCGCCGGTTGTGGAGGACTACTCTGAGGACTCGACGCACCGGGCACCGAACTGCTGCGTCCCGGCATCGGCGCATGCCCGCCAGAAGATGGCATCTGACGACCACGTCCGTTGGCTCCCTGAGCTTTCGGTCCCTGAACCTGGGGAAATTTCTCCAGGGGATAAAAATCATCGCCGTCAGCCGACAACTCGTATCCGTCGAGCTCGTCTCGCCCGTCGAGCCATTCGCGAAGACTGTCATTGTCGGCAAATTCGTAGGTCAATCCAAAATTCGTCTTCAGCTTCCATGGGCCGTCGTGACTGGCGTCGGGACCGCCTGCGTCGGATGGCACTCCCGGCGGTGGGGACGCCGCGTCCACTCCCGGTGACGAGCCGCCGCTCATTGGCGCCGCTCCCGGCGAGGAGGAGCCGGCCGGATTTGCGCCAGCCCCCCCGTGACCGGAGCCGGAGCCGGCTCCCGGAGCCGGATTTTGCCCCGGAGGGGGCGTGGGACCACCGGGCACAGAAGCACGCATCCTGTCTGGTGGCGCCGGAATATCTCCCAACTGAGACGGCGGTGTGATCTGTGTTTCCACCTCGTCTCCCTCATCGAATCCCTCCAGTGGCGGACTGGAATCGGCGAGATTCTTGACGTGCTCGATGCTCCTCTTCGCAATATCGGCGTCTAACTCCTGGGTCTCCAGATCATCGCCCGGAGCACTACCCTGCCCCCTCAAATTGGAGGGATGCAGGGGATTGGGCACCTCCATCGTCGCGTCATCCCCACCGTCCATTCCGCCAAAGAGGTTGTTGAAATCAGGAAGATCGGCTCCCGACATTACCTCCGTCGCCGCTGCCTCCGCTTCCTCTTCTTGTCCACCACCGACACCACCGGACTGGCGCATCCCTTTGAGCAATTGCTCCATACTGGGACGCTGCGCCACCTGTGTCTTTTCGCCCACCTCCTGGGCATCCTGGGAATCCTGGCCGGACTTCGGATAGACCACGAAGGAGTGCGAGCACTGGGGACAGCGAATCTTGCCCCCCGACGGTGGGATATTCGCGTCGTTGACGCGATAACGCTTCGAACAGCTTGGACACTGGACAATCATTCCGAAGTCTGCTCCAACTGGGACGAGAGAAAATGCCGACGAAACGAAGGGACGCCGCAGATGCGAGAAGACCCGAACTGTACCAGGCGTCCGATTTGACTGTTGTTTTGTGGTGTCGTCATCGGCATGTACATCGGCATTAAAACACAGCCTTTACGGGGGTGCAAGACTTCTCCGCAACGACTTTTTTCGTATCCACCCATCTGGAAAATCCACTCGATGACTCACCCTAACTGCACCGCTGCACCCGATATGGCCCTTCGATGGACGCGCTCGGAGACACTGCACATTCGCCCTCCTGTCGGTGAGGAGTGGGCCCTCGCCACAGACGGGCCCTTTGCCTTGTCCCAACTCCAGGAAGGACCGCTTGCCCCTGCCGCAAAGCGTCGAGTCATCACCGTCGACCATGAGATCGGCGCAGCCTTCTCCATGGCTCGAGGCCACTGGATTGGGCGGTTCTTTGGAGGCGGCGCGGTTGTGCAGGCCGAGGAAGTCCTCTCGGCCCTCGAGGTTCACCACAGCGGATCATGGGCTGTCAAAGCCGGGCTATGGGTCGATCTGCGCCAACGCCACCGCCGTTCGGATTCCTCCTGGCGACGCCTGTTGCACCTGGCCGGCCCCGTGGCAGCCACCGTCTTCGCCGCCCGCCACGGCCTGAAGGGATATGTGGCCGCCGTCATTCTCCACGGCTGGCCCCGCTACTCCCCCGCCCTGTCCCCCACGGCCTATCTCCAGCAGGTCGCGGCGGGTAGCATCGACGCCCCCCTGCTAAGGGCTCATCTTCATCACGGCGCTCGCCACCTGGCCGTCATCGATAACGCGGCGCTTCCCATGGCACTCCTCCAGTGGCGCCGCTCCTGATTGACGAACACGCAAAAAACCCCGCTACTCCCACTGGAGTACCGGGGTCTTTTGTCTCAGGAATCTTCTGAGATCACACGCCGAAGACGGCCTCCGACAGCTCCATCAGACCGCCCAGGTCCATTCCCAGGACCATCATGATCGAGATGACGAAGGCGTAAATGGCCAGCGCCTCAATCAGGGCCAGGGCGATAATGAAGGGGGTGAAGATCTTGCCCGCCGCTCCCGGGTTGCGTGCGATTCCGCCCAGCGCTTCGCCGGCGGCCCGTCCCATACCAAGAGCACCACCGAAGGCGGCAATCCCGATTCCCAGACCGGCGCCCATGGCGACCCAGCCGTAGGTGGTGAACACGTTGTCCGCCGCTCCCACCTCTACCGCAAATGCGGTCACGCTCCAGAGGGCGACGACGGTGAAGGTGGCGAAAAATGCAATCGTTTTACGTTTCAACATGAGATTACTTCCTCCTGGTTTCCAGCGCTTTCCAGTCACCTACTGTGACCTTCGGCGCTATGTGTTGGGCTACTAAATGTACGCTTTCTTGGCACTTCCCAATTTGCGCTTGTCGTCCTTAGCGGCTCTGCGCCGCACTTTCAATGCTCAACCGTGATCAATGATCGTGATGGAGCGACAGGGAGATATACACCGTCGCCAACAGGCTGAAGATCAGAGCCTGGATGATACAAACCAACAATCCCAGAAACAGAAATGGGATGGGCAACAAAAAGGGCACGTTGATGATCCCCGCTGCCATATCTCCGAAGATCTCCAGCATCAGACCGTCACCGGTCATATTCCCCGTCAGACGAACGGAGAGACTGATGGGCCGAAAGGCGTGGCTGACGACCTCGATGACGAAGATCAAAGGCGCCAGCAACAACACGGGCCCCATAAAATGCTTGATATACCCCAGCCCCTGGTCCATGAACCCGGCGGCGTTATACACCAAGAATACGACGATGGCACAGGCCAGCCCCGTATTGAGGTTCGACGTGGGGTGATATAATCCCGGCACCAACCCGATGACGTTGCCAAAGAAGACGAATACCGCCAGGGCCGCGATCAGGGGAAAATACCTCTTCGCCGCCTTCTCCCCCATCATCTCTTCCATCATATTGAAGACGGCGTCGAAGATGACTTCGAAGAAACTGGTCACCGTCAGCTTCCCATCCGGGACCAGCGCCGACTCCCGATCGCTGAGCTTTCGCCACACCATCAATCCCAGCACGACCAGAAGTCCCATCAAAAAGAAGGTGAAGATCACGTGTGTGATTCCCACCGGATCGCCGGGATTGAGGAGGGGATCGCCGAAGGTGTCATTCCATCCCTCGGCCTGTTTTTCCTGGTAGGCGGGGATGAAGTCGAGAAACGTATAGCTAGCCATGGGCTACGAACTCTCTGTGTCGTTGACGTCATCCTCCGACTCTTCGATGGAGCCGGAGTGTTGAACGGCCTGCCATATCAGGGCCGGAAAGATCAATTTAAAACCGAGCACGAACGCGATGGGGTTGGCATCGAGCATCCCCAGGGCGATGACCACCAGCACCAGAAGGGCCAGCAATTTCAACGCCAGGGCCGCGCTCCAAAAAACACTGCGGCGCTTCTTTTCTTCCAGGGCGCCCCGGATCAGCCGCTCTACGGCTACGGTGGTCACCCGAAGACTGGCGGCGCTGACCACCGCTCCCAGGGCCAGCGAATAGGCGAAGCGCAGCGAAATTACCAGCGCCGTCGCCGCGGCCACCACGGCCCCGAACAAAAGGATGCGCCAGAAGACGCCATCCACGAAGCTTCGGTCCAGTGTCGCCATCATCTCACGCTTCGTCGTCCATCAGCACCCGGCGGCACACCAGGTAGATGTGCCCGCTGGCACAAAAGATGGCCAGCGCCAGGCTCACCAGCAATCCCACGGGACTGCTGTCGAAACGAGCATCGATCTGAACGCCGATGAATACACCGGCCAGAACGAAGCCCACGAATTCGAATCCCAGGGCGGAGGCCACACCGGCCTTCACCCACAGATTGGGCGACTGCGAATCGGCGCCTTCGCCACCGCCATTGCGGTTCGAATCGGGCATTCTCTTATGCCCTCTGGCGACGTGCGGCGGGCGCCAAAAACGGGGCGAAAATCCCGTCTGGTCGCCGACCGGCGCCCCGCTTTAACACACCGTTTCGAGTCCCGTCAACCACGCCACTTTGCCGTTACTCTTCGCCGTCGTCGGCGCCGTCTTCCACGCTTGCTTCCTCCTCTTCGGAGCCCTCTTCCTGGTGGCCGGACTCCCCGGACTCCGGGGCCTGTGCCGGCTCCGAGCCCTCCTCTTCACCTTCCTGCGACGTGGCCATCTCCTGGCCCTCCTCTTCGTCCTCCTCCTCGGGCTGAAGGGCGGCGATGGAGACCACCTTTTCGTCCTTTGCCAGGTTCATCACCGTCACTCCCTGGGTGTTGCGCCCATACGTCGAGATCTGGTGGACCCGGGTGCGCAGGATCTGTCCCTTGTCGGTGACCACCAACAATTCGTCTTCCTCTTCCACGATGCGCACACCCACCAACTTTCCGTTGCGCTCGTTGGTCTTGACCGTCACCACGCCCATGCCGCCCCGGCCCTGGATGCGATACTCGTCGATGGGGCTGCGCTTTCCGTACCCCCGCTCGGTGACCGTCAACACCGTCGACTCCTGATCGTCGGCAGTGATGACATCCATTCCCACCAACTCGTCTCCGTCGCGAAACCTCATGCCGAACACGCCGGCCGCCGTTCGCCCCATGGCCCGCACATCGGACTCGTGGAAGCAGATCGACTGCCCCTCGGCGCTGGCCAAAAAGAGTCGGTCGTCTCCCTCAGTGACCCGCACGTCGATCAATTCGTCGTCTTCCGTCTTGAATCCCATCGCCAAAATGCCACCGGAGTGGACGTTGGCGTAGTCCATCAACTTCGTCTTCTTGACCACTCCGCGCCGGGTGGCGGTGACGATATTCTTGCCCTCTTCGAAGTCGTCGAAGGGCAAGATGGCCTTGATCTTCTCGTTCTTCTCGATGGGAAGCAGATTGATCACCGCCTTGCCGCGGGTGGTCCGCGAGCCCCGGGGAAGCTCGTGGACCATCAATTTGTAGACCTTGCCCACGGAGGTGAAGATCAACAAATTGGTATGCGTGGAGGCCACGAACATATCGGTGACGAAGTCCTCGTCTTTCGTCCCCATCCCGCGCTTTCCTCTTCCTCCGCGGTGTTGCGCACGATACTCCGCAAGAGGGGTCCTCTTGACGTAGCCGTGATGACTCAGGGTGACCACCATCTCCTCTTCGGCGATCAGGTCCAGCTTCGACAGCTCCGTGACGTCCGGCAAGATCTCCGTTCGCCGCTCGTCGGCGTATTGGTCGCGTACCTCTTCGAGCTCCTCGACGATCACGGCCATCAGCTTCTTTTCGTCGGCCAAAATTCCTCGCAGCCGCTCGATCTCGATTCGCACTTCCTCCAACTCGCTCAAGATCTTCTCGCGCTCCAGACCGGTCAGCTTCTGAAGGCGCATCTGGAGGATGGCCTGAGCCTGCCGATGAGACAGCGCGAAATTTTCCATCAACCCCTCTCGGGCCTCCGTGGGAGAAGCACTACTTCGGATCAGAGCGATCACCTCGTCCAGGTGATCCAGGGCAATTTTCAACCCCTCCAGGATATGGGCCCTCTCCTCGTTCTGGCGAAGATCGAAGAGGGTGCGCCGGGTGACCACGTCGCGGCGAAAGTCCACGAAATGCGTCAGCACCTCTTTTAAGCCCATCTCTTTGGGCTGACCGTGGACGATGGCCAGCATGATGATGCCGAAGGTGGCCTGCATCTGCGTCATCTTAAACAGGTTGTTGAGCACCACCTCCGGGATGACGTCTCTTCGAAGCTCCACCACCACCCGCATTCCGTCTCGATCGGACTCGTCGCGCAGATCCGTGATGCCGTCGACGCGATCCTCTTTGACCAGACGGGCGATCTTCTCGATGAGCCGAGCCTTATTTACCTGATAGGGAAGCTCGGTGATGATGATGCGGCTCTTGCCGCTCGTCTCCATCTCCTCGATCTCGGCCCGGGCGCGCATCTTCACCTTGCCGCGCCCATTGGTATAGGCCTTGCGCAGCCCGTCGGCGCCATACATGATCCCCGCCGTGGGGAAATCGGGCCCCGGGATGTGCTCCATCAACTCCTCGACACCGATCTGCGGATTCTCGATCAGCGCCAGCGTTCCGCTGATGACCTCCCCCAGATTGTGGGGCGGAATATTGGTGGACATTCCGACGGCGATTCCCGACGACCCGTTGACCAATAAGTTGGGAATCCTCGTCGGCAACACCGTCGGCTCTTCGATGGTGTCGTCGTAGTTCGGATCCCAGTCCACCGTCTCCTTGTCGATATCCGCCAGAAGCTCCCGGGCTACCCGCGCCATGCGCACTTCCGTATACCGCATCGCCGCCGCCGGATCGCCGTCGATGCTCCCGAAGTTGCCCTGGCCGTCCACCAGGGGCACCCGCATATTGAAGTCCTGAGCAAGCCTGACCAATGCGTCGTAGACCGCGCTGTCACCGTGGGGGTGGTACTTACCGATGACGTCTCCCACCACGCGAGCCGACTTCTTGTAGGCCGTATTCCAACGATTCCCCAGCTCGCGCTGAGCAAATAAGATCCGCCGGTGCACCGGCTTCAACCCGTCGCGTACGTCCGGCAATGCGCGGCCGATGATCACGCTCATGGCGTAATCCATATACGACTGGCGGATCTCTTTTTCGATATTGACGGGAATGATGTCCACAGATTCCGTCATCGCTGTCCTCGTAAGGGTAGCTGAAATTCAAAACCCCTCGTCGCCGAAGGGTACGACGCCGCGAGATGGTCTCAGAGTGATTGGGATCGCGCGCGCCCGGGGAAACCCGGTAGAAAAGTCGCGGAACCCTAACAAGAGAGTCCCGGGGTTACAAGCATCGGCGACCAGAAGTATTCCCGGTGTGCCCCCCCTACCCCTTTATCGCCACTCCCAAGCCCTTATCTTCGAATATGTGCACAAGGGACGGCGAGAGGCCTGATTCCACCAAGAACAGATTTTTTCGCAAATATCCGAATTTTTTTGAAACCTTCCCCCCCTGTTTTGCTTCTAAAGCATTGAGAAGGGAAGAAAGGCCCACACGAGGCGTCCCCGCCCCACCAGACTGCGGCGCGGGGCCGCCGGGTTAGATAGACGAAAGGAGACGTCATGCTCAGACTCAACGAATTCAACCGGTCCGATGACCCTCGCTACGAGGGGTTCGAGGATACGGCTCTCCCCCATATGGATGAGCTATATGCCACGGCCCTTCGCTACACCAAGAAGGAAAAGGACGCCGAAGACCTGGTCCAGGAGACCTTCATCAAGGCCTATACCAACTGGGAGCGCTTCGAGAAGGGAACCAATTGCCGGGCCTGGTTATTCACGATCCTCAAGAATACCTTCATCAACAAATATCGCCGAAAGAAGAAGGAACGCGAGATCTTGAACGCCGACGACCTTCGGCCCATCGAGCAGAACTTCTTTAGCCGCGAGAAGACCGACTTCTACGACAGCCCCGAAAAAGAGGCCATGCACAAGACCTTTACTCCCGAGATCCAGGAGGCCTTCGGGTCGCTGTCTCCCGAGTTTCGGATGGTGGTGATCTTGGCCGACCTCAACGACTTCTCCTACAAGGAGATCGCTCATATTCTGGATTGTCCGGTGGGCACGGTGATGAGCCGGCTGTTCCGCGGCCGAAAGGAGATGCGCGAACGGCTCGTGGAGACCGCCTATGACCGCGGCATCATCCGCGACATGGAGCCCTTCCTCCACGAGGAGTCCAACCGCACCCGCCGCTCCGTACGTGAGGAGAAATTCGAAGAGGTCAAAGACGAGGAAGTGGAAGCGGCTTCCTAACCCTCCCCGCCACGGACTGGCTATTGATCACAAGCAGCCCACCGCAGGCACGCCTTGGCTGCGGTGAGGCTCAAAGCCATCACCGATTTGTGATCATCAATAGGCACTCACCCACTCTCCGCCAGCGCCCGCCACCGCTCGGCGCGCGAAGTATGATCGCGTCGGTATTTCTGCATCTCTTCGACGAATACCTCCACCACCTGCGGATCGAATTGGGTGCCCGCGCAGTCTTCGATCTCCCTCATCGCCACCTCGTGCGGCAGGGCGCGGCGATAGGCCCGGTGCGACGTCATCGCATCATAGGTGTCGGCCACGGCGAGGATCCGCGCCATCAACGGGGTCTCCTCCTTTTCCAGTCCCTGAGGATAGCCTCGCCCGTCCCACCTCTCGTGGTGATGGTAGACCCCGGGGATGAGGGGATGGAGAAATTCGATGGGCTCCAAGATCCACTTTCCCCGGGTGGTGTGGCTCTTGAACATCTCGTATTCCGACTCCGTAAGGGGGTCGGCTTTATTGAGCTCCTCAAATCGAATCCCCAGCTTGCCGATATCGTGCATCAGGGCGCTGTCGGCGATTCGCTCCACCTCTTCGTCGCTCAACCCCATTCCCCGGGCGATCATCCGCGCGTATTTGCTCACCCGCTCGGAGTGGCCACGAGTATAGGGGTCGCGATCCTCGAGAATATTGGCCAGGGCCTGAATGGTCTGCTTGAACGTATATTGCAGATCCTCGTAGAGCCGGGCGTTCTCCAGCGCCGCCGCTGCACGGTCGGTGAGCACACTCAACAGCTTTCGCTTGCTCTCTCGAAACCCGCGCCGCGGCGCAAGCCTGAGCACCACCACCGCCCCCAGAACGCCCTCCTCCCCGCGAAGAGGCATACACAGAAGCGAAAAGGGCACCTCACAAGTCTCAGTCCACCCCAACTCATCGGGACGTAGAATCTGCGCCTCTTCCCAGGCCAACTCCTCGTAGAGCCGGGGACCGACGATCCTGTCCAGGACCGAGCGCGTCTTCTGCGGCGCCTCCGGATCGATCCACCGCCTCACCCGTTGATAGGGAAGCTCCTCGTCGCCCTCCTCGAAGCGCCACAGACACACGGCGTGGGCCTTCGAGCGCGTGCCCATCGTCTCCACCAGCACATCGTAGGTATGATCCGGGGTCAGGCTGGCGCCCATCTTCTCGCTGGCATCATAGAGATCGACGAGCTCCTTGAGTTCGACGTTCTCTTCCTCCAGGCGCTTCTTCTCCAGCCCCCGCCCGATGATCCGGATCACCTCCGGCACCTTGAAGGGCTTGAGCAGATAGTCGTATGCCCCGTTCTTCATGGCCTCGATGGCCGTCTCCACCGTGCCGTACCCGGTCATCATGATCGGCAGTGCCCGGCAGTTGCGCTTTTCCAACTCCTGCAGAAGCTCGAGGCCGTTCATCCCCGGCATCTCCAGGTCCATGAGCACCACGTCCGGACGCACCGCCTCCAGTCGCTGCAGCGCCTCCTCCGCCCTGGAAACGGCGACCACCCAGAACCCCTCCATCTCCAGAAAGTCGAGCAACAACTCCCGGATCGACGGCTCGTCGTCCACCACCAATACCCGGGTGGGTCCGAACTCTCCCGTGGAATATTCTTCGAGTTTCATGGTCATAAATGAGGTGTCTTAGAAACCAACAAGGGGGCAGATTGTAGCGGTAGCACAGGGGGATGGCCAGTTCAACGTCGTGGAGGGGAATCGGTTCCCGTCGGTGGCGATTCCCTGGCCTTCGCCCCGGCCCGTCTCTCGCCATTGCCCGTTCCCCTCCCATACCCGCCGGTGAATCAGACTCGCTGCCCCGTCCGGAATGTCCGTTGCCCAACCCGGCGTTGTCCCTCCCCGCCGGGCCGTGGTAACTCTTGATGCTACCATGGCCGACTCGTCAACTGCGCTTTTCAGGGTCAACTCAGGGTGTCCGACGACCATACACCGGAAGACGTGGGGAAGATGGAAATCCGGCCCGAGCTCCCCTCTCCGGAGGAGACGTCGCTGGAGCTTCCGGCGGTCATCATCGGAGAGCGTCGCGACGAAGCGGGCGAAAAGCCGCTGGTCCGAGTGCTCAGGGGCCGCGTGTATCAGTCCGTGGTGCTATATCCGGCCTATGTCATGGCATTATTGGCAGGAGTGCTGGCCACTCATTTCTCCGTCAATACCGGCGAGCTCCATCCCGTCATGGTCCTTGTCGGGTGGGGGTTGTTGTACTGCTGGTACTGGGTCTACGGCGTCGCCTACCGCTATCGCCGGTGGATGATGAAGTATTTCTCCCTCTTGATGAGCGTATTGACCGCCGCAAGCCTCACCCTGGTGGCCGCCCTTCGGGGAACGTCGATGATGGTGCCCCAAAATGGAGAGTTGGCCCTGCGCGGTACGCAGCCCATCTTATTCGTCGTCGCCGCCCTCACCACCCTCAGTATGGCCGCCGTCATCGCCCATGCCGTATATCTGGGCCGAGGGTATCGAGAAAAATCACTCCGTGATACCAAAAGAAAGCGAGGCGACGCCTCGTCTGACGAATCGGATCAACCGGGCCCGTCGCCGGCCCCTTCCCCGTGACCTGTTGCGCAGTCGATGGCTCTCGAACCTGTATTTCTGACCCTCACCTTCTTTACCTTCGCCCTCGGGGCGGTGGTCGGCTCCTTTCTCAACGTCGTCATCTACCGGGTGCCCGCCGGCGAGTCGATCGTCTTTCCCGGAAGCCGATGTCCGAGCTGTGGGACCGAGATTCGGTGGTACGACAATATCCCCGTCGTCTCCTGGTTTGTCCTCGACGGCAAATGCCGCGAATGCGACGACTCCATCTCATCGCGCTATCCCATGGTGGAAGCCCTGATGGGCTTTTTGTCCGCCGCGTTGTGGGTCAAGACCGCCGGCCCTCACGCCGAAGTCATCGCCGCCGGCCCCACCGCCGACACCGCCCTCTGGGGCAGCATCGTACTCGCCTTCTGGATGTACTTCGTCTTTTTGGCACTGATGGTGGTGATCACCTTCGTGGACCTCGATCATTATTTGATCCCCCACCAATTTACACTTCCCGGCATCGCCTTCGGCATCCTGGCCGCGTTTTTGCTCAACAGCGAACACTTCATGGCCCCCGGCGCCCTGGCTGATTTCTGGCCACCCGTCACCCTGAGCGCCTCGCTCATCGGCGCCATCGCCGGAGCCCTGACGGTATTGATTATCTTCTATGTCTATTACGCCATCCGCGGCGTCGCCGGCCTCGGCGGCGGCGACCTGACCATGATGGCCCTCGTCGGCGCCTGGCTGGGATGGCCGGCGCTGATCTTCGTCTTCTTCGCCGCCAGCATCCAGGGACTCATCGGCGCCGGCATCGGCGCACTCTTCGGCGCCCGGTTCCTCAAAGACTCCGCCGAGATCCTCGCCCAGGACGACCCCCGCGAAGTCGCCCGCCAACAGGCGAAGACGGACTCCCATCCCGCCACCCTGGAAGACCCCCGCGCAGCCGCCCGCCGCAAAGCACAGATCGATCCCGACTCCGAGACCGACCACGAGCCCGAGACCGACCACGAGCCCGAGACCGAGACCGAGACCGAGACCGAGACCGAGCCCGAGCCCGAGCCCGAGCCCGAGCCCGAGACCGAGCCCGAGACCGAGACCGAGCCCGAGCCCGAGA
>SLPW01000016.1 GCA_007131755.1 Myxococcales bacterium
ATGCGATCCCACACAATACGACGAGTGGACCGGCGACATCCCCTGGGAGTCTGCCGGAAACGGCGGCGAAGCCGACGTCGGAAACGGCGGCGAAGCCGACGCCGGAAACGGCGGTGACGCCGACGCAGGATCTTCTGCGGGAGACGGCGACTCCGGCTGCCACTCCACGGTCACAACGGTGACCCTCATCAACCTCTTCGCCTTCGCCCTGGGCCTCCTTTTGTGGCGACGACGCCGAACCGAAGAGGCGAAGGCCTGATGTGGCAGGTATTTGCCTTTACCGTCCTCATCGAACCCCTGGTGGTGGCCCTCTTCTACCGCCGGCGCTGGTACGTCATGGCTCCCGTGGCCTTCGTCGCCACCGCCCTGACTCATCTGACGATGCACCGCGTCCTGCCCGCCTATATCCAGGACCTCCACACCATGATTCTCGTCGGTGAGGTAGGAGCCCTGCTCTTCGAGGCCCTGGCCTTCTACATCTTCGACTCCGAGCACCGCATCGGACTCGCCATGATGGCAAGCGCCGCCGCCAATACGGCGAGCTTTCTCCTCGGCATCGCCATCCTCCCCATCTTTTGAACTGGACGGCCCGTGATGGGTTCAGCGAACAGCCAACGGCAAATCCACGAAGAACGTCGTCCCTCGTCCGGCCTCGCTCTCAAACCAGATCCGTCCTCCCAAACGCTCCACGATTGACCTCGCAATCGCAAGCCCAAGACCCGTGCCCCCGTGCTCTCGGGTAAGCGAAGAGTCGGCCTGGATGAATTTCTCGAAGACTCGATCGCGCATATGCTCCGGGATGCCCGGCCCCTGATCGGCGATCGAGATTCGTGCGATCCTCTCCCCGTCGTCTGTCTCCTCTACGGAGACCCTTATGGTATCTCCCCGACCCGAGAACTTCGCCGCGTTGGACAGCAAATTCGTCAGCACCTGTAACAGGCGGCCCCGATCCACCTCGACGACCACCGGCTCATCTCGGAGACACACTTCGTAGCGCAGGCCCCGCATCGTGCCCAACGGCTCATTGAACTCCACCGCTTCGGAGACGACTTCGCGTACATCCAACGGCTTGAGTTCAAATTCCACCTCGTCCATCGAAAGGCGCTGAATATCGAGCAGATCGTCGATAAGGCGCAGCAGTCGTCGGCTATTTCGAAGCCCCAGTTGAGCCATCTCACGCACCCGGTCGGAGACCTCCGGCTCGTCCTCCTGGCTCAGCATGGAGAAGATTCCCGTAATCGGCGTCAGCGGCGTGCGCAATTCGTGACTGACCACGGAGACAAACTCGTCGCGCATCCGAGCCACCTCCTGCTCACGGGTGATATCCACGGCCACCCCCACCACCCGGTAGGTCTCCCCGCGTCGGTCGCGGATCGCAAAGCCCCTGTCGCGGATCCATCGCGTCGATCCCGAGGGGCGTCGGATCTGGTAGGTCTGATCGTATTGTCCCCGCGGAGCATCCTCACGGAGCGCACTGGTCACCCGGCTACGATGGCGTTCGTCGACCACCTCCACCCACTCCTCGACGCCCAACTCCTGCTCCGGAACAGGCCGCCCCCACACCACCTCATAGGCCGGACTGACGTAGGTGATGCAACCCGACGGCCACTCCATCAACCAGAACACCTCCTGAATATTCTCCGCCAACTGGCGAAAGCGCTGTTCTCTATCGTGCAACCGTGCGTATAGCCGCACCTTGTTCAGGGCGATGGCGATATGGCCTGACAAAAGGCGAAGCACCTGAATGCGCTCCTCCGTAAACACGTCGTCGTCCAGATTGTTCTCCACATATAGCACGCCACGAAGCCGTCCGTGCTCCATTGTGGGGATGCACAATACGGAGCGAACCCGATGCTCACGCAGATAGGGATCCTGGCGAAAACGCCGGTCCCGGTAGGCCCGCCCCAGCACCAGCGGTTCTGTGGTGCGAAGGACGTAGCGCACCACCTGATGAGGCCCCCCCTGCCAATCCTCAAGCTCCAGGGGTGGGTCATAAACGGTGGGCTCTGCCGACACCTCGCCCTCCACGGCCACGGCCAACCTGCCGTCATTGGCCACCAAAAACGCCCCCTTCTGAGCCCCGGCATTCTCCAGGATCACTTCCGTTAGCGTCGGCAACAACTCTTCCAGATCCAACGCCGACGCAATGGTCTCCGTGGCCTTTAGCAGGCTGGCCACATCCATGGCCTCACCACCAGTTGACCCCTTGCTCACCTCCAACCCTTCGCCCCCCTCCCCCAGCCAGTCGAACTCCTCTTCGAGCTGTTCTACTTTGCCCTGAGCCTGCCACAATTGATATCCAAACCGTGCCGCGCGCAAATACTGACTGGCGAACCCCTCCTTTCCGCGATCCAACCAGAAACGGGCCGCCCGCTCGTTCGCCAGCGCCTCCATATGCAGGAAATCCTGCTCGCGAGCTTCCTCAATGGCACGATCGTATAACTCGACGGCGCCCTCCACATCTCCCTTTAGTCGGGCCACTTCTGCGTCGACCAGCAATTTTTTGTGCTCAAAATTCTGCGGGCAATTCTCGGCCAACTCTTTCAGACGTCGACGTACTCTCTTCAGCGTCTTCTCCCCCTCCACACTGACCTCTTCGCCCTCGGAAAACCAACTGTCGAGCAGAGCCAGGGCATAGAAGAAGGGATGACGTCCGAAACTAAATGTCCCGATCGCGGCGCCCAACTCCCCCTCGACGGCCTCCAACTGCCTCAGCGCCTCTGTGGAGTGTCCGTACAGATATAATAACTGGGCATATCCCACGATGAAGGTCACGAAGGCGGCTCGATTCTCACTGATCTCACACTGGGCGACAAAGGCCGATTGGGGACCCAACTCCTCATCATCCAGGCAACGAACCGACTCGCGGCGTTCCATCAGACCTCGCACCACCAACCCCACCCCGGTGAGCACCCCCCGGGCCACGGTGTGCTGAATCTCTTCGCTCAGTTCGAGCCCCTGCCTCACGCATTGGTCGACCTGTTCCAGCGGCCTGCCCAGATAAAATAGGAACATCGCCTGGGCGCTGGCGTGAAAGCCGGTGGGAAGATAATTCCCCGAGCGCAATCCCGCCTTCTTTCCCTCCTCGAAGAGCGGAAGGCTTTCCCGCAAGTGGCGTGTCCATGGCGAGATCATGGCCGCGAAGACGACCTCCACGTGGGCCAGATCGGCTTTATTGGCAAATTGCCTCGCCAGACGAAGCGCCAGATCTCCGGCCTCGTAGCCACGGCGGGGATCGCCGAGCAGACACAGCGCGCCGCCGTATACGACGAGCCCCTTTGGCGTCGCCGGCCGAACTCCGATCTCCAGGCTCAACGCCGTCACTTTCAACCCCACCAGATTGAACAGGCGTTGATCCACCTGAGCCGCCGCCGCCTGCAGAGCCGACAACACCCGCAACGCCGCATCAATTCGCTCATCTTCCGCTCCGATGATGGTGAGCGCCTCGTACACGGGGCGGCCGTCGAGCTTCTCCTCAATCTCGGCAAATTCCACCATCAGTGCCTGATCGAGGTCTCCCTCCATCGCCAACTCCACCCCCAACTCTTGAAGCGACGCCACACCAACCTCCATGGCCCGATCTGCATTCAGCTCCAGGCTATGCTTCTCGATGAGCAGCAACACGAACTCCGCTCTCCACACCGGATCGCGGATCGAGCGCAGCGCCTCTTCGAGCCCTTGTTGGGCCTCCTCCAGTTGCCCCGCCAACAACTTCGCTCGGCAGAGAGCCAGGCTCACCTGCCGCCCCAACTGCGTCTGGACCGCCTCCGGATCGTCTCCCAGCAACTGTTGAGCGATCGTAAGCAACTCCACCGCCCGGTGACTCGCTGCCGCCTCCAGCGCCACCTGGCCCGCCTTCAAGTTGAGCTGTACCAGCTTTCGCCGCTCCTGCCGGGAGACCAGAAGCTCTCGTGCGCTGTTGAGGTGCTCCACCACCGTAAATAAGAGTTCCGTCTCCGGCTCCTCCCGATAGTGAGCCTCCAGCAATCGTCCCAGGTTCAGGTGGGCCGCCACCAGCTCCTCCCCACTCCATAACTTCTGTGCTGCCTCGCGCACCCGGTCATGAGAAAACCCCAGGGCACACGCCACGAGCGGTGAGTCGGGATCCACGGGGTTCCACAGCCGTGGGGGAGCGAAGGCCACCAGGATCCCCTCGTTGAGCGCCGGCTTCAAATGGCCGTAAACCTCCCCGGGCTCCAGTCCGCTGGCCACCACCAGGTGGTCCAACGAAAAACGGGTCCCCAACAAAGCGGCGACCATCAACAGCCGCCGCGTCTCTTCTTCGAGATTCGCGATTCGTCCCGCCAGATGGTCCACCACATTGAGCGCCACCGGCAGCGCCGAGACCTGATTCTCATCCCAACGCCATAGGCCGGCATCGGCGTTAAACCACAGGTTCCCGTCGCGGTACCATTGCTTGAGCACCTGGTGGACGAACAGGGGATTTCCCTCCGTCTTTTCGTACAAACTCCCTGCCAGCGACCTCACCGCCGACTTCTTCATCCCCAGACTATCCGCCACAAACAGGCACACCTCCTCCTCTTTGAGCGGCCTCAGATCGATGGTCTCCAACGATTGCCCCCCATGCCGCAACCGGTCCACCATCCCCATCAGGCGATGATCTTCATCGACCTCCTCGGGCCGAAAACTTCCCACCATCAACAGGTGCTCCATGGCCTCGTCCGTCACGAGCCATTCGATGAGTTTCAACGACTCCTCATCGGCCCAGTGCATGTCGTCCAGAGCGATCACCAGCGGACGGTGGCGCTCACAGAACAGGCCAATGAAGCGGCGAATTGCCCTTTGCAACCGATGCCTTTTCTCCCTCAACTCGCTCTCCCCGGGGCTCTCCGAGCGAACGTGCAGAATCCGCTCCAGGCCGGGCACCAGGGCGACCAACAAACCCACGTCGTCTTCCAGCGCCGACTCCACCCGGCGCCGCCACATCTCGAGAACGGACTCGCTGCACCCCAGCAGTAATTCAACCAGTTGCCCCAGAGCCTCGGAACACGCCGAATAGGGCTTTGCTCCCCCGGTTGGATCGAATTTTCCCTTCACCGACCAGGCCTTCTTCTCTGCTGCCAACATCCCCATCTCCACGAGGAGCGCCGACTTGCCGATCCCCGCCTCACCGCGCACCAGCATCAACCCTCGCCGGCCCTCGCCAGCCTCCTCCACGCGCTGCACCAGCCGCTTCAATTCTCGTCGGCGCCCATACAATCGCTGGGACAACTGCAAGGTCTGACGCACGTCCTCTTGTCCCAGGGCAAACTCTTCTATCCTCCCGTCTGCCTGCCACTGAGCCAGGCATCGCTTCAGATCCGCCTGCAGGCCGCGAGCGCTCTGGTAGCGATCGTCGACGGATTTGGCCAACAGGCGCATGATGATCGCCGAGAGCTGAAATGGCACATCCCCTCGTCGCTGATCCGGCGGGATCGGAGTGCGTGCAAGATGGGCGTGGATCATTTCACTGTCGTCTTCGACCTCAAAGGGATGGCGACCCGTGAGAAGTTCGTACAGCGTCACCCCCAGGCCGTAATAATCACTTCGATAGTCCACGACCCGACGTGTGCGGCCCGTCTGCTCCGGGGACATATAGGCCACCGTCCCGGCTGTCGTCTCTCGGGGAACGTCCACAGCCCTCTCCCCATGTCGACGAATCGAGATCCC
>SLPW01000176.1 GCA_007131755.1 Myxococcales bacterium
AGAATGCGGCCCGCGGGCACAATCCTATTATCTCGAGCACCACCAATGGCCCGACGACGAGGAGTTCTGCGATGAGGGCTCGCTGGTCGATGGCGAGCCCTCCTTCCCCTCTCCGGGCGGCTCCGCTCAGTGGTCCTGCGAAGGCATCGATGGCGGCCAGACCGCCCAGTGCAGCGCCTCGCGCTCCCAGGACTGCAGCTCCGATCGCCAGCCCCCGCAGGGTTGGAGTCAATACACCAGCGGATGTATATCTACCCTCGGATTGGGTTGGCATGGTGACTGTACCGTCTGGGACGGCGGCATCTGGTCGAGCCCTTTCTACGAGACCGGCGGTGTGACGCAGCGACTTGCCTTGGCCGGTCGCCAGGGCACTCCTCAGCAATATCTGGCCATCGAAGTCGAAACCACCGGGATGCTGAGCGACAGAGAAGGTCGAATCAGTGCCGGCGACGATCCCTTCGCAAATCATCCTCCGACCATCGTGACCATTTCCAGTTGCCCCGGTGACTTTCACCAGGAGGCCATCGAGGCGGAAACGGGCTGCTATTCACGTCAGGACAGCGGATTGAACCAGCTCTTTCGGTGGGGAGGGATGGATTCGAGCCGGGATTGCAAGCTCGAATCGGGACGAACCTATTATCTCAATATCATTCCCACGCCGTCACCGCTGGGAACAGATCCCGACGATCTGCTACCGGACCCGGCCTGTGAGGAGTCGGCCTGCGGGTATGTCTACAATCCGCAATCGCAATAAGCGTTCAGTAGGCTCACGAAGTTGAAGCGACCAGACTCCTTGTGCTCTTCCCATCTACGGGCTTTCCCCCTATTCTTGCTGCGCCAATGGCCGATAAATTTATCCCTCCCACCAACGGAGCTGTCCGATGCGTCTGATTGCCCTTGTCCTCATGGTCTTCCTCGCCGCCGGTTGTTCGACCCCCAACGGCAACGAAAATGGCGATAACTCCGAGGAAGCTGTCGCCTCCGAGGAAGCCGTCGCCGAGAATCCGCAACAGGTCGAGGAAGAAGCACAGCCCAGAGAGCTGGAGGTCGACCCGCGAAAGAAGGTTCCCCTGTGGAGCCGCGAGGGGCTCACCATTCAGCCCCGAATGGAGGACTTTAAGCAGCAACCCCCCGCCGAAACTCACGAGCCGGGGACGACCGTGTGGGAAGAGTCGGATTATCCCGTCCCCGAGGAGTTCACCGCCGAGGGCGACGAGCGAGCGACGGCACCGGGCGCGCTCCTGGGTCAATTGACCGCCGATCTGCGCTTCGCCGACGCCCTGGGCCACGACGTCTGGGAGCAGACCACCCGCGTATTCATCGAAGACGACGAGCACGCCACGGGAATGATTTTGCAGTGGGGAATCAAGGACGACTCCGTCGTCGGTACGGACCTGCGCGTTCGCATGGCTCGCGACGACGATGGCTGGTACGTCATCCAACTCGATCAGCGCTTCCATTGCGCTCGAGGCGTGACGGAAGATCAGTTGTGTCTGTGAAGGTGCTCAGTGCGCAGTGCAGCTCTCGGAGCAATCGGACAGACGCCAGTTGACGGCGTGGGCGCCGATGAGGAGCAGCGAGCCGATCACGGTCAGTCCGATCTCGAGTCCGTGGCCGATAAAAGGCGCCAATAACAGGCCCCCGGCGACGATGAGGCCCACACCGGCGACGCCGGCGGTGAGGACGGCGACGTTGGCGTGTCGCTTATACCCCGGCGCAAAGGCCAATACGGCGACACAGAGCAAGAGCACGGCCAGGATTTTGTGGACGATTTCGTCACCTACAACCCCCAGACCGACGGCGGAGAGATAGCCGATCAACAGCGGGGTCAGGGCACAGTGCATCACGCACAGAAGCGACCCGGCAATTCCCAGCCGATCCCACAATGTGGAAGGGAGAATATTTTCCCCCTTTTGGCCGATGGCATCGCTGGCAGCCAACGAAGACTCTGCGATGCGACGATCCCCGGCGTCGACGATGCTTTCCGTATTCGAACTCAACAGTGATCTCTTGGAAGGGTATTTTCGCTCTTCTATTGCTCACTCCGGCGCAGAAACCTATAGGACAGCTCAAGTTTATGCAAATGCAATTCAGATGCAAGAGCACATCCCCCACGGCCCACCACTTCACCGATGGCCATCGTCGTTTCCGACTTCTCCCCGCCTGACCTCCGACTTCCGTCTTTAGTCCTTTCTCCCACTCGATCCGTAGTCCACTCTCAGCCAGTATCTATGGAAAATCTCGCCATTAAAAGGCAAGGGAGATTAGGGGGATTAGGGAGATAAGGGGATGGAATTTATCTCCCTATCCCCCCTATCCCCTTATCTCCTTGTGCTTTTCGCAGTTGGTTTCTGGGCGGGCGAGCTGCCCGCGCTCCCCGCATCCGACTTCTAATCCTCGACCTCCGACTTCCGTTATTTATTGCACCCGCCCCCGACAACACATAAGCTTCCCCTCCGATCATCCCGCTTCCTACGTCCGCGGTCTTCCAGATGCTCAGCACATCCGAAATCATCCTCTTTCTTGTCATTGTCGCCGTGACCTACTTCTTCCACAAATGGCCGGGCATGGCCGATGCCATCGCAAGAATGAGACTTCGCTTTGATAAAGAAATCGCAGAAGAGTACATTGAAGCGTTGTCGGACGACGGGGGTCCTTCCGACGAAGATACCGACACCGACGAAAAATGAGCTGCCCGATTCGACGGTCTAACACCGAGGTTTTCTATGTGGTCTTCATATATCGTACTCGCAGAAGGCGGGATGACCTGGACGCCGGAGACCTTCTACGTTGCCGCCACGGTGGCCCACCTGATCGCGATGCTGATCATTTTTCGCCTCCTGCAACTGCCCAGCGAATACACGACCTTCGTCAATGGCCTATTTGTGGTGGTGCCGACGAATCTGGTGGGGTTCTTTCTCGGCGGAGCGGGGATTCTCGGCGTCTTGGCCACGGGGAGCCTGCTATTCGTCCTCCTCGCCCTGGTCACTCGCGGAGATATGTTGGCCACCGGCCTCACCTGGGTGGCCATGATCGCCCTATACTGGGTGCTCGCTTATTTCATCGTCCCTGCCGCCGACGATCTCGAGATCTACGATATCGGTGGTATTC
Source organism: Myxococcales bacterium (assembly GCA_007131755.1). Classification (GTDB taxonomy): domain Bacteria; phylum Myxococcota_A; class Bradymonadia; order Bradymonadales; family Bradymonadaceae; genus SLJM01. The sequence goes on from SLPW01000176.1 coordinate 3,112, forward strand.
CGCAGGTCGTCATCGAGGGAGGGCTGGAGGCCGAGCCGCTGGAACGAGAGGATATCTACGGCGATGATGAAGACGATTAACGTGGGATCCCCCATCACCCCATCTGCACCTTCAAGGTTTCATCGACGTCCGACTTGAGGGTCTCGAACTCCGCGCTCTGATCGAAGACGACGATCAAGAAGTCTTCGCCCTTGAACTGACAGATGTAGATCGCTTCCTGGGGGCCCTTTTGGGAGGTGTCGATGGGCATCATGATCGTGGGGTCGTCGGCGCCGATGCGCAGAGAGATGGCCTGTCCGGCGCGAGCTTTGACGTTTCCGCGGCGGTCGACCCACACCAGGGCCCGAATATCGGGGTGGCGCAACAAGGTGTTGAATACGGGTGGGGAAGACCTCGATGGCGTCATGAGAAGCTCCTGATTCAGCGATGGGCGCGGCTGGTGGTGCGACTGGTGCGTCCGAGCGTCATCGTAGCATGTGCACGGATATGATGTCCCGTAAAACCGGAGGAGTTCATGGGCTTGAGCCTCGCTTCGGCGATGGGCCCCAGCATGGCCGCGTTGTCCGTACACAGACGGGCAGGGGCGATAAAGGACTCCACCCCCGCTTCGGCACAGTCCTGGCGAATTCGCTCGCGCAGCCGCCGATTGCACGCCACGCCCCCTGACAGCACCACCCGCTCCAGGTCGCGCTGTCGGCACGCCGTCAACGCCTTGAAGATCAATACATCCACCACCGCTTCCTGAAAGGAGGCGCAGAGATCTGCCAACTCCTGGCCCTCGGGAACTCCGTATTCCTCGATATGAAGGGCTATTGCCGTCTTCAGACCGGAGAAGGAAAAGTCGAGATTTGTTCGCGTCCACATCGGCCGTGGAAAATCGTGACGCTTCGGATCGCCCTTTCTCGACAAGCGGTCGATGGCCACCCCACCGGGATAGGGAAGTCCCAACATCTTGGCGACCTTGTCGAAGGCCTCTCCGGCGGCATCGTCACGGGTCCGTCCCAACAATTCGTAATCTCCCAGATCGTAGACCACATATAGATCGGTGTGACCGCCGCTGACCACCAGACCCAGGTAGGGAAATTGTGGCGACTCCACCTCCGGAAGCTCCAAAAGAATCGTCGTCAGATGGGCCTCCAGGTGGTTCAGCCCCACGCAGGGGCGATCGAAGGCGAAGGCAAAGGCCTTCGCCGTCTCGATGCCAACCAGAAGACTACCCACCAGACCCGGGCCGGCCGTGACGGCAAAGCCCTCAATCTGCGCCAACGTGACGTCCGCTTCTTCGAGGGCCTGGTCGATGACGGTATGAATGGCCCGGATATGATTGCGGCTCGCCAGCTCCGGGACCACCCCGCCGTAGCGGCGGTGCACCGGGATCTGGCTTGCCACGGCGTTGGACAGAATACGGCGTCCGTCTTCGATGACGGCTGCCGAGGTCTCGTCGCAGCTCGATTCGATGGTCATCACGAGCATGGATTATATCGTAGATGGCGAAGAATGGTGAGTATTCGCATGGACTGCCGATTGCGGGACACCGTCGTCTGCAATGCAATCCCTTAGAAATTGCGATCCAGGATGGACTTCACGGAACTGGCGTGGGCAGAGTCGGGATATGTTTCTACCACCGTCTCGAAGGCCTGCTGCGCCTCGTCGCGCCGTTGGGCGTCGAAATAGGCATAGCCCAGATAAGCGTAGAGCGTACCGCTTTGCATTCCCAGACTCTGGGCGCGCTGAAATTGCTGAATCGCCGTGCCGGCATCGCCGGAGTACAACGCCGCCTGGCCATGAAGGAAGGCTATCTGCGCGCTATTCGGGTCCTGCGATCCCAGGCGCTGAGCCAGCCTCAATGCCTCATCGAGCTCTTCGTCTGCCACCAGGCTTCTCAGCCGCTGGGTCTGTTCTGCCACGGAGGGACCAGTGGGCTCGGCGGGAGCCGCATCTCCCTCTTCGTCTTCGGCTCGAGCAATCGAACTGGCAATGCTCCGCGCCTGAAAGGGCATGCCGAAGACCAGGTCATCGGCAGCTTCCCGGGCCTGCTCTTCGGCTTCGGCCAACATCTTCTCTTCCTCGTCCTCTTCTTCTTCCTCGTCCTCTTCTTCCTCTTCGGCGATGGCGAGCTCATCGACCTCTTCGGGCTCCTCTTCCTGTTGCGGCAGCACTTCTTCGGCAACCGGTTCATCCTGTTCCGGCTCTTCCACAGGGTCATCGGAGCTGATGACGATAAGCAACACCACGGCGAGCAACGCCACTCCGAAGATCAACGCCACAAAATATATGGGCGTCTTGGGACGATTGTCGCCAATTCCCATCTCGGCTTCGAAATCCTCGTCGAATTGCTGAATCGCCTCGTCTTCTTCCTCGCCTGCTTCTTCTTCCTCGCCTGCTTCTTCTTCGCCCGCTTCTTCTTCTTCGCCTGCTGCTTCTTCTTCTTCGCCCGCTTCTTCTTCTTCGCCGGCATCACCTTCTTCGACTTTCGTGGCTACGGCTTCTTCCTCTTCGCCCACTTCTTCTTCTTCTTCTTCGCCGGTATCA
>SLPW01000174.1 GCA_007131755.1 Myxococcales bacterium
GCCCGAGAACGAGAACGAGAACGAGAACGAGAACGAGAACGAGACCGAGAACGAGAACGAGAACGAGAACGAGAACGAGAACGAGAACGAGAACGAGAACGAGAACGAGCCCGAGAACGAGCCCGAGAACGAGCCCGAGAACGAGACCGAGAACGAGCCCGGCTTTACATAGACTTATTTCCGTGACTTAAGCGCAATTCAGAGCCGCCAGCGGGGAGGGTCTATTGCCTTCGATGGGATTTCGGGGTGTGCGCCGCAGGGTAGAAGAGGTGGTTCGAGGCAATAGGGCCTCCCCACAAGCAACGCGCAGTGGGGAGGTCCCCGAGTGATAACGAGGGGGGAGGGGTCCTCCGCAGGCTACATAACCCCAACCCTCAGAGCCTCCACACAGCGCTCCATCTCCTCGGCCCGCGCCAGCGCGATCCGAACACTCCTCTCCAACCCATAGCCCGCCATGGGCCGCACCAACACCCCACGCTGCAACATGGCCTGCGCCACCTCCCGGGCATCACACGGCATTTCCACGAGGAGAAAGTTGGTCTGACTCTCCGTCCAACTCACACCAAACTCCACCAACTCTCCAAGCCCGGCCTCCAACACCTCCCTGCCCTCTTCGTTGACGGCCACGGCCCGAGCCAACCACTCCCGGTCGGCGAGGGCCGCCGGCACGGCGGCCTGGGCGGGCATATTGCACGTAAAGGGCTCTCGCATCCGGTACAATCGATCTACCAGCGCCGAAGGCCCGATAGCGTAGCCCGCCCGCAATCCCGCCATTCCGTAGGCTTTGCTAAAAGAGCGAAGCACCACCAACTGCTCGTGGGCATCCGTCATATTCAGAGCGCTCTCGTAGTCGCCGGCCTGCACGTAATCGACATATGCCTCGTCGACGACGGCGATGACGTGCTCGGGGAGCGCCTCCAGAAAGTCGCGCAACTCTCCGCCGCCGACCCAGGTGCCGGTGGGGTTATTGGGATTTGCCAGAAATACGAGCTTCGTCGACTCGTCGACAGCGTCGGCCATGGCGTCCAACCGGAACTCGTAGTCCGGCCCCATGGGAAGGGTGCGCACCTCCACGTTATGAGAACGGCATACCAGGGCGTAGATGATGAAACCGAAATCGAAGGTCATGGCGTTGTGCACACCGGGCTCACAGAAGGTGCGCACCAAGAGAGTGATGGCCTCGTTGGAGCCGTTGGCAGTGAGAACTTTCTCGGGGGCGACGTCGTGAAAGTCGGCGATGGCCCGGCGCATGGCTCCTGCGCCAGCGCCGTCGGGATAATAGAACACATCCCCCGCCACACGTTGGATGGCTTCCACGGCCTTGGGGCTCGGCCCCAAGAGGCTCTCGTTGCTCGACAATTTGAGGATGTCGTCGAGCCCCAGTCGACGCCTCAACTCCTCCAGAGGCTCGTCGGGAACGTAGGGCCGCAACTCTTCGACGTGCGATGGGGCGATGGGAGTGTGCGTCATGGTCATCCTCCGTCGATGAGCGTTCCACCCACAGGCTCGAGCCGGGCGCTGAAGTGGCGCAGCACCGTCGGTGCCTCTACGATGCGCATTCCCCGGATTTTCTCGCGAATGGAGTGGACGTATTCGAGCACTTCCACCAGATAGTCCACATGGCTCTGGGTATAGACGCGGCGCGGAAAGGCCAGGCGAACGAGCTCCATTTCGGCCGGCCTCTCCGTTCCGTCGGGGCTCATGCCGAACATCACCGAGCCGATCTCCACGGACCGCACTCCTCCCTCGAGATAGAGCACCAACGAGAGCGCCCAGGCCGGATATTCGCTCTGCGGGATATGGTTGAGCATCTGCTTTGCGTCGATATAGATGGCGTGTCCGCCGGGAGGGCGCACGATGGGCACTCCCATCTCCACCAGCCTGTCCCCGAGATAACCCACGGACCGCGCCCGGTAGCGAAGATAGTCCTCGTCGAGCGCCTCCTCGAACCCCACGGCCAATGCCTCGAGATCGTAGCCGGCGAGCCCCCCGTAGGTGGGAAAGCCCTCGGTGAGGATGAGCTCGTTTTTGCAGCATCGGGCCATATCGTCGTCGTCGAGCGCCAGAAAGCCCCCGATATTGGACATCCCGTCCTTCTTTGCGCTCATCGTCGCGCCCTGAGCATAGGCGAACATCTCCCTGGCGATCTCCCGTGGCGAGTAGTCGGCGTAGCCCTCCTCGCGGGTCTTGATGAACCAGGCGTTTTCGGCGAATCGACAGGCGTCCAAAAACAGGGGCACGTCAAAGGCCCGGCAAAGCTCGGAGGCAGCCCGAATATTGGCCATGCTCACCGGCTGGCCCCCGCCGGAGTTGTTGGTCACCGTGATGAAGACCAGGGGCACGCGCTCGGAATCCTCGCACAACACCCGTTCCAGGGCGTCGAGATCGATATTTCCCTTGAAGGGATGAAGGCTGTCGGGCTTTCTCCCCTCGGCGATGGGGATATCCAGCGCCGTGGCGCCGGCGGATTCGATATTGGCCCGGGTAGTGTCGAAGTGGGTGTTATTGGGAACGATATCGCCTTCTTTGAGCACGCACCGCGCCAGGATGCGCTCGGCGGCGCGGCCCTGGTGGGTGGGAAGGATATGCTTCAGCCCCGTGATCTCCTGCACCGTCTCTTCGAAGCGATAAAAGGAGCGCGCCCCGGCGTAGGATTCGTCGCCGCGCATCATCCCCGCCCACTGCGCCGACGACATGGCGCCCGTGCCGGAGTCGGTCAGAAGATCGATGAGTACGTCCTCTGCGCGCAACAAGAAGAGATTGAACCCCGCCTCCTCCAGGGCTCGTTTTCGCTCCTCGCGAGTTGTGCGCCGGATGGGTTCGACGGCCTTGATGCGAAAGGGCTCGATGATGGTGTTGAATTTCATGGCAACTCCGGTGCGTATTCACGGACTGGCGACTGCCCTCGAAGAACGCGCAAGGCTCCCCTGGCGAGGGCCTCCAATTCGTCTTCGCCGGGATAAGTGGTGACCGGGGCGATCCACTCGATATGCTCGCTCAGGGCGTCGACGAACTCGTCGCCATGAGCCATTCCGCCAGTGAGCACCAACGCGTGCAGGTCACCTCGCATCGCCGCCGCCATGGCGCCGATCCACTTTGCGGTGTCGTAGACCAGAGCGTCGAAGATGAGCGCAGCCATCTCGTCGGCCTCCCCCCTTCGCCGGACCACCTCTCGCAGATCCCGGGTCTCCAGATAGGAGTGAACGCCGCCGTCGCCCAGAAGAAGTCCCTCCATATCTCGTCGGCTAACCCCTTCGTCGAAGCACATCTCCATGAGCCCGTAATTGGGAAGCGCCCCGGGACGGTCCAGCCCCATCGGTCCCTCGTCGCGGGGATTGATGACGTCCACCAGCTTTCCGCCGCGAATGGCGGCCATGGAAACCCCGCTTCCCAGATGCGCAACCACGAGCCTGAGCTCTTCGAAGGAAAGTTCGTGGTCGTCGGCGAAGTGATGCGCCACGGCGCGGATATTGAGGGCGTGGCAAAGGCTCTCGCGCTCGATGCCCTTCAACCCGCCGACCCGGGCCACCTCGTCCATCTCGTCGACGCTGACGGGATCGACGATATAGGCCGGCACCTCCCATAATTTCGCCGCCTCTCGAGCCAGGTAGGCTCCCAGATTGGAGGCGTGGACGCCACGTCGACCGCTTCGTAGATCGTCGAGCATCCGGGGCGTCACCTCGTAAGTTCCCGCTTGAAGCGGCGGCAATAGCCCACCTCTGCCCACCACGGCGTCCACATCCTGGTCGCACTCTTCTTCTAGAAAGCGGCGCAACACCTCCCACCGAATGGGCAATTGCTTCCACAACTCCATGGCCCCCGAAAATTGGTGGAAGATATCCTCACGGACGATACATTCATCGCCTTCGAAGAGCGCCACCTTCGTCGACGTGGAGCCGGGATTTACGGCGACGATGCGCCAGGTCATGGCTCGCCTCCACTTCGCATGGCCCCCAGCGCGATAGAATAGAATTTGTCGTCTGCGCTCTCCGTTCGCGACGGAATGAGCACCGGTACCTTCGCCCCCTCGATGACGTGCGCCATGGGAGAAGCGGCGAGGTAACGAAAGGATTTTCCCAGAATATTGCCGGCCTCGATGGTGGGGGCGACGAGGATATCCGCACGCCCCGCCACGGGCGAATCTATCCCCTTCTTTTGGGCCGCCTCTTCGCTCAGCGCGTTGTCCAGCGCCAGGGGGCCGTCGACGACACAGCCCGCGATCTCTTCTTCGTCGTTCATTTGAACCAGGCGCTGCGCCTCCTCCGTATGAGGCATGGAGGCACTCACCCGCTCGCTGGCGCACAACAACGCCACCTTCGGTGTATCGAATCCCAGGCAGTGAAAGACCTTTACGGCGTTGTCGATGATCGCCTTTTTCTTTTTGAGATCGGGAGCCACGTTGACCCCACCGTCGGTGACCCCGACGATCTTCGCGCTCGCTGCCACGGGATTGGTGGTGATCAGGACGTCGCTCAGCGGACGCCCCGTACGCAGACCGCCGTTTCCGAAGAGGACGGCCCGAAGGAGAATATCCGTGGGGAGACTGCCCTTTAGCAGCACCGCATGGGGATGCTTCGCGGCGAGTCGCACAGCGCAGGCGGCGATGGCCTCTTCTCCGTCGGCATCGATCAATTCGTAATCTCTCGACGACTCTCCCATCGATTGCAGAGCACCTTGTAGCCTTGCTCTGTCGTCGATGAGCACCGCCGTCTCGACGACAGCTCTTCGGCGCGCCGCCACCACTGCCTCCAACGTCGCAGGCTGAGCCGCTCCGGCCACGACGAGACATACTCGAGAGCGGCGCGCCGCCTCGTCTGCCAACTCCTCAAAGGTGGCGATCACGTCGCTCCTCCCGCCGCCATCGCCCGCTTACACCGATAACTCGAGGCGGTCTGTTTTCCGCGAACGAAGGCGCGGCGATTCAAGCTCAGATGGCGTGCCGGAAAGACCTTCTCCAGGACGGCGAAGAATTCTTCTTCTGAAAAGGGCATCTTCGCCAGACCAAACGCAGCCCCCAGCATCACCACGTTGGCGGCCCGGGGATTTCCAAGCTCCTCGGCTACCTCGGTTGCGTTGAAGAAGAAGGCATCCCGGGCACGAGCACCGATCGTGTTTTCGATTTCATCGACATCGGGATACTCCGGGCCGCCCATGGTCACCGTCACCGGGACCACACGCTCTGTATTGACCACCGCCGTGGTCTCGAAGCCGATTTTCTCGCGATAGCGAAGGGCCTCCAGGGGCTCGAGACCGACAAAGAGATCCGCTGCGCCGTCGGCGATCAGCGGACTTCGGGCGTCGCCGACGATGACGTTGGTCTGTACGCTTCCGCCGCGCTGCGACATGCCGTGGACCTCGCTGGTCACCACGGATCGCCCGGCGCGCAGAGAGGCAGCGGCCAAGAGATGGGCCACCGTCAGCGTTCCCAGTCCGCCGACGCCGCAGACGAATAGCCGCAGCGCGTCGAAGCCGGTCTGTGGCGATTGGCTCACCTCGTCACCTCCAGTGCCACGCGCTCGAATGCGTTATTCGGGCACAACTCGGCGCAAACCCCGCATCCGTTGCACAGGTTTTCGTTGATCCGCACTCGCCCGTCGCCATCGCGATAGATCGCCACGCATGCAAAGTGATCGATGCATACGTTGCAATTTGCGCAGGCGCCGCAGGCCATGCAGCGCTCGGCCTCGGTGCGGGCCTCCTCCTCGGTGAGCGTCGCCTCCGGTGGCGAGAAGGTGCGCGCCGGCTCTTCGGGCCGCCTCGGCTCCACGGCCGGTGCAAAAGGAACCTCTACGGGCTGGTAACGCGCCTGGTCGCGGTAGGCCTGAGCGTCATGGAAGTTCAGGGGCTCCACGTCGCGCTCGTTTTCCGAGAGATATTTGTCGATGGAATGGGCAGCCCTCTTTGCGGCGGCGATCACTTCGATGACATTTCCCGGTCCCTCCACGGCATCACCGGCGGCAAAGACACCGGGCAAGCGGGTCTGTCCGTCTTCGTCGGTGCCGATCCAGTCCCCACACGCCACGAGCTGTGGGGAGACCGCCGTCGGCACGTCGAGCTTCTGACCGGTGGCCACGAAGACGACGTCGGCCGGCAAAAAAGCCAGGGTCTGCTCGCCAACGGTCACCCGCACCCCTTCCAGGCCGCCGTCACCGGTGACGACCTCCTCCACCTGGGCGTCGAAGACAAAGTCCACTCCCTCTGCTCGCGCTGCCTCCACCTCCTCCGGAATCGCCTCACACTCGGACTCTGGCATACGCTCGACGACGGTGACGTTTCGATTGCCCAGCCGCAGATTGCTGCGGGCCGTGTCGATCCCCGTATTGCCACCGCCGACGACCACCACCGGGCGTCCCTCTTCGGCCCGCCGGCGCCGGCCTTCGTTGACATCGCGTAGAAAAGAAAGGGCGTCGCGCACCCCTTCGCAGCCCGTCTGTAGCACCTCCGGCACACGAGGTGACCAGGCGCCGGTGGCCAAAAAGAAGGCTTCGAAGCCTTGCTGGGCAAGCTCGTCGAGCCCTATATCGGTCCCCACGGTCACACCGCAGCGAAACTCCACGCCCAGCTCGGCGATCCACTCCAGATCGCGGTCCAGCACCTCATCGGGAAGCCGATAGGGGGGGATCCCGTAGCGCAGCAGCCCACCGGCCTGCGGCATCTGCTCGAAGAGGGTGACCTCATATCCCCGCATGGCCAGGTCGTGGGCGCAGGACAGCCCACCCGGGCCGGAGCCTATGACGGCCACCTTCTCCCCTCGGCGCTCCGTGACCTCCGGGGGCCGGATCTGGTCGGTATTCTCCGTGGCCCAATCGCAGACGAAGCGTTTGAGGCGATTGATCTCTACAGGCCCCTCGAAGTCGCTTCGATAACAGGCGTCCTCACAGGGCCTGTGACAGACTCTGCTGCACACCGAGGGCAGCGGATTTCGCTGACGGATGACCTGCAATGCCGCCGCGTAATCACCGGCGGCCACGTTGGCCACGTAGCCGTGAACGCAGATATTGACCGGACAGGAGGCGCCGCAGGGAGGGACTCTCTCGCGCACCGGATCTTCAACGCGAAGACCGAGCTCGGCGATCTTTCGCTTCGAGCGCCACAACTCCGTGGACGAGCAGATATCGGCCCCGCAGTGAAGACCCTGGGTCTTGAATCCGCAGGTCTTGCACAGATTTTGGTCCACCCGGTAGACGACGCGCTCTTTCGGGGCCCCGTCGATGCGAAGCTGATACAGAGGACAGGGTTCACGACAGATCATGACCGATACGCCGGGGTGCTCCAGACAATCCCGGGCGACCTCGGTGATCGACGGTAGATCCATGGGGTCGACGACCTCCACCTTCTCGACGCCCAGACTCCTGACGACGGCCTCGATGGACACGGGCCGGCCGCGAGTGGCGTCGGCCGACGCCGGATGGGGCTGATGGCCGGTCATGGCCGTCGTGGAGTTGTCCAGGATGGCCAGAGTATAGTCGTGGCCGTTTCGCACGGCGTTGACCAGCCCGGCGATGCCGGAGTGAAAGAAGGTGGAGTCGCCGATGGTGGCCACCACCTTTCTACCCTCGTTCGTCTGGGACAATCCCCCGGCGCAGGCCGTGCTCGCCCCCATACACAAAAGGGTATCCTGCATCTGAAAGGGGTCGAGGCCGCCCAGGGTATAACAACCGATATCGCCGGCGAAGATGGCGTCGTCACCGGCGGCTACCTTCAACGCATAAAAGCTGGCCCGATGGGGACAGCCGGCACACAGCGCCGGGGGACGGCCCGGAACCGGACCGCCCTCCCAGCCATTGGCTCCCGGAAATTCCGGAAACCCAGGGGCCTCCACTTCCTCTCCCGAGAAGCGGGCCACTGTGCGTAACACCCCGTCTGGGGTGTATTCGCCAAGTCTTATAAACTCACCAAAACCCTTGCCGCGTATCTCCACGTCGAGGCGCTCAACGCCGGCCAGGCGCTGCAATTCCTCTTCTACGACAGGCTCCAACTCCTCGACGACGAGCACCCGATCGACGGCTTTCATCATCTGCAACAGCCGCCGCCTTGGCAGCGGATGCGTCACGGCCAACTCCATATGTCGCACCCGATCGGTGACACCCAGCTCGGCCAGAGCATCGTAGACGTAGGCGCGGCAGACGCCGGTGGAGACGACGGCGATGGAGCCACACTCCGTGTCGACCACCAACTCGTCGATCTCGTCGACGGCCTTCGCCACCTCGTCCATCGCCTCCAGCAGCACGCCGTGGCGCTGAAGCGAAATCGGCGGCATCGTCACGTAGCGACGAAAATCCTTCTCGAAGCCCCGGGCCGGGCCGGCCTCACCTCTGGCCTCGATCTCCACCACACCCCGGGTGTGGCTGACCCGGGTGGTGGTGCGCAATAAGACGGGCAACTCGAAGCGCTCGCTCATCTCGAAGGCAAGCTTCGTCAGCCGCCTGGCCTCGTCGGCGTCGGCTGGCTCCAGACAGGGCAGATTCGCCAGCCTCGCAATGAGCCGGTTGTCCTGCTCGTTCTGGCTGGAGTGACAGCCCGGATCGTCGGCGCTTATCACCACCAGCCCGGCGGGCACGCCCGTATAGGCCAGCGACATCAAGGGCTCCAACGCCACGTTGAGGCCCACATGCTTCATGCTCACCAGCGTGCGCGCTCCGCTATAGGCCGCGCCCGCCCCCACCTCGAGGGCCACCTTCTCGTTGGTGGAGTACTCGAAGTAGACGCCCGCCTCGTCGGCCAGGGCGCTGAAGGTGTCGGCGATCTCCGACGACGGAGTCCCCGGATAGGCCGTGACCACCGCCACGTCCGCCTCCATCGCGCCTCGTACGATGGCCTCGTTTCCCAATAGCAGCGGCCTGTCGCCTGGCGACAACGCCAGAAGAGGATGTCCGCTGTGGGGACGTCGAATGGCCATGGGAGAGGCTCAGCGCAGAGGCGGAGGTGATGGCAGCGAAGCTTCTCAGCCATGGTACGCACTTCGGGGGGTCGGTCTATGATCGGGATCATGTTGGTCCGATCTCATCACCCCCCAAAATCCAAATACGCCGGACACTGCCGACGCTGCTGGGTACTCCAACTCGCCGAGGCGCCCCGACAATCGAGCGCGGTCGACGAGTCCTCGCACAGTGACTCCGTATCCGACGGCACGACCACCGTCGTGCGGGCCACGTTATTTCTTCGATCCTCCTCATGCACCACACGACGCGGATCGAACTCCACCTCGATCCACCGCTCCCCGAGGGTCGACGCCACCTCCGGCGGTCCGAGCATGATCGCCTGATCCGGAAGGTGCAGGCCGTAGGTATCCTTCCAACCATGCGTGGTTCCCTGGTCGTATTTGTCGGCACAGACGGGGGGATTGGTAAATATGGGAGTAAACGTCCCGTACGCGGCCTTGATATCGTCATCGAAGGGATCCGAGTCGTAGAGACAGAATGACAACTTTTCATGGTCGTTGCTCAGACAGTCGCCGGGGCGATTCTCCACGTCGAGACACTCGTCGACGGGGTCGACCAGCCCCATGCGCACCCAGGCCATGAAATTCGGCATTCCCGGGGAGTTATAGTCGAAGAAGTCGCTCTCCACGGGCAAGAGATCGACCTCTCCGTCGGTCCGGCTGATTCGTTGATAGAGCGTCCCGGAGCTGCCCTCCGACGTTCCGTGGAGGTGAAACGGTCCCTGCCCGACGTTGGCCACCGCCGTGGTGACCCGCAAACCGATGAGCCGATCGTGGGTCGAGCCCGAGGGCAGAAGCGCGCATTGCCACTGGTGGTCCTCCAGATCGCGATCGTCGACCATCAGGTCCGGATACAGTCGATGGTCTGCCCCCTGGGGCCATAATTCGAAGTCCATGCGATTGCATCTGGCCTCCGGTGCGGCCAGGCATTCCGACGGGCAATCGCCCTGGTCGTATCCGGTGTGATAGCGATAAAAGATCCGCGAATCATATCCCGGAGCGTCGACGCGGATTCGATATTTCTGATGAGGGTTGAGAGTTGCCTCCTCGGCGTCACCGACGCAGATGGCGTCGTCGGAGGTGAATTCGAAATTCGTATCCCCCGCTTGTGCACCACTGACCGTGCTCATCGCGTAGTCCGGGTCTCCGGATCGCCAGTCTTCACCCCATACCCAGCTAAAATGCTCACCACCGGGGGGAGGCCACTGGTACACCCGAATCAGCGCGTCTTCGACGAGCTCACCACTCTCGGCGTCTCGCACCGCCCCCAGAGTGGCGTCGCCTTCGGCACAGGGCTCGCACTCCACCATGCGCTCCTCTTCACAGCGGTCGACGAACTCCACCTCTCCACACTCCCCCTCGTCGATCTCTTCGCATAATTCTTCATCGCTCTCCCCCACACAGACGCAGAGGCCGTCGTCGCACTCCTCCGGTTCCTCACAGCCCCCGCAATTGACCTCGCGCGGCCCGCTACAGGAGTCCTCCAGCTCTGTCTCTCCGCACTCTACGCCCGCTTCCTCGCACAACTCCTGGGCGTTGTCGCAGGGCTCGACATCGGAGTCCGAAATACATTGGTTTTCCTGGCACTCGTCGTCGTTGTCGCAGACTCCGCAGTCGACGTCGCGCATATCCCCGCAGCTATCTAGGAGAGTGGCCGACCCACACTCGCGGTCGCCGCATAATTCGGCGTCCGACTCCGCGTCGCAGGGACAGGCGATGAGTAAGGGAGTGAGTAGAATAATTGGGATGATGCGATACATGATGGTTCCCTTGTTGTAGTTAACGGGTTATCCGGTGCCCCGAGTAAGCAACACACGTCACAACCCCTTCAAAAACTCCAATAAATCCTCCACCTCCCCCTTCGTCAGATGACTCGTCCCCCCGTGGGAGTCGATCACCCCGTCGGCCACATTATAGCCCTCCTCTCCCTCCTCCAGCGCCGGATGTCCCGGCGGCACCACGGCTCTACGCAGCGTGCGGGCCCGCCCGTCGTGGTAAAATCCGGGGGCCCGATCCCACATGCCGCGAAGAGACGTGGACTTCAGATGGACGTCTGCGCCGGTCTGGACTGCATCGGGAAAGCGCTCCAGAAAATCCTCGGACAATAGATCGAGGTTCTTCTTCGTCCTCTCCTCGAGAACCGGGTCGATGACGGGGCCGAAGACGAGGGGCGTGCGGAAGGGATTGACCTCGCGCGAGACGCCGAAGGTGGGCGCCGGATGACATACGTTGCACCCCGTGGTGGGCGACTCGAAGAGCAGCCGCCCTCGCTCGGCGCCCGGCGTATCCAGGGGATTCGGATTCGGCAACAACCCCGGCTCATGGATCAAAAACAGCCCCACCAGCCGATTTACCCCCTCGAAGTCGAGCGCCAGCTCCTCCATGGCCCCCCCGAAACTTCGCCGCCTTTCCACGAGTTCGTCGGCGGCCTCCAGAAAGAAAGCATCCCGCAGGGCAGGACGCGTCGAAAAGGGCTCTTCGTCGCAGGGCGCAGGGCGCTCGGAAGCACACACTTCGCGATCTTCTGCATCCTCGCAGCAGAAGTTGTCGGCGTGAGCCATCTCCAAAAATTCGACGAATAGGTCGTTCTCGTCTGCCACCCCCTCCATCAGCCAGGGCGTGGTGTCGTAGAGCCCGCGCACGTCCATGGTCATCCGCAAGCCCCTGGGGTCGGCCAGAAAGGGCATCTGAAAGAATTTCCCGATATTGCCCCGATCGAAGTGACAGTGGTTGCAGGTCTGTCCGCCGTCGACGCTGAAGTCGGCGCCGGAGAAGAAGATGAGTTCTCCCAGCTCGGCGTCTGTCGCCGGAAAACCCGGGGAGTCCGTCGAAAGGGCGATCTCGTCGACGACCTCGAACGTCGAAAGATCGATGACCGAGACGGACTCCCCGAGGCGATTGATGACAAATGCCTCCCCACGCTCCTCGTCGACCTGCAAACTGCGCGGATCGAAGCCCACGGAGATCGTGGGTCCGGCCTCCAATTCGCCATCGCCGGTGACCTCGAAGCGCTGCACCTCATTGGAGCCCCCGTAGGCCACCAGAAGCAACGTGCCCGCCGGCGACTCGTAAGTCGTCAACGCCACGGGAAGCGCGCCGTCGACGATGCGAAGCGAGGCGTCGGGCACCAGGTGGCCTCGCGCCGGATCGTCGGGCGATACGTCTCGCACGTCGGGGCAACAATAATCGGTGGAGGTATAGCGCTCTCTCGGCTGAAGATCGGATTTCGCGAAGGTGGCGATCTCGTTTTGCAGCGCCTGAAATCCCTGATTCGGCGATCCCTGGGACGGCGGCATATAGTCGTGGGCGTCGTCGCCGGTCTCCGCCGGGTGATGGGTGCTCTCCGAGAGGGTGGCCACGAAGAGCCGCTTCGGCGTCGCCACAAGGTCGAAAGGAGGCGCTCCAATCCACAGTCGCTCCACGCCGGGGGCCACCTCTTCGTCTGCAAAGGTCGGCGGCTCGGAGGTCGCCTCCTCGTCGACCTCTACCGGCGTGGCCGTCGTGATGGGTTGGCGCACGACCCCGAAGCGCGAGGTGTCCACGGCAGAGACCGTCAACGCCTGCGTGGAGGCCACGTATAGGAAACGCTCGTCACCGGACAGCGCCATGCGCTGTGGATTGAACCCCACGGGGATCTCTGACGCCACAGAAGGATCATCGGGCGCGCGAAAGTCGAGCTCCCCGCCCTGGCGCCGCACCTGCAAGACCTGCACGGCGTTTTTCCAGCGGTTGGCCAGATAGAGATGCTCTCCCCGCACGTCGAAGAGAAGTCCCTCCGTATAGAAGTCGGTCTCATGACGCGCCGACGAACCAGTGCGAAGATCGACGACCGTCAGATAGTTGGAGAACCGATTCGCCACCACCAGGTGGTCGCCTCCGGGATGAAGCGCCAGCGCCGACGGCGCCCGACCCACGGGCAGGCGATCCACCACCCTGCGCCGCTCCACGTCCACGACGGCCACCGCACTTCGCGGCCTGTCCACCGACCCCGGCAGCGCCACGAAAAGATGCCCCCTCCTCTCACACAGCACCGAACCTTGCGGCTTAAAGCGCTCCGGCTGCTCCTCCCACCTCGAGTCCTCTTCCCCGAAGGGATTCTCATAGGGCCTAAGATCCCGAAAGTCCGGCCCCTCCACTGACTCCCCCGAACACGCCGCGGCGAGTAGAAATAGCACAGCAACCACGACCCGAACCTTTCCGATTTCCGAATTCCGATTTCCGATTTCCGAATTTGACTTTCCCCTTTTCGTAGTTGTTGTTTTCCCCCCTCCCAATCTCATCGCCCCCCCTCGATCCAATCCTCGATGATCCGATACTCCCGCTCCGAAGGCGACATAAACACATCCTCGCCATCCCCGTGGCGAATCCCCCCCGCCTCCTCGGCCAGCGGTTTGACCAACAACAGCGGTCCCGTACCACCGTCGACGACAAAGGAGCGCGCCCGATCGTAATTGGCTCGAAGCTCCCCCTCGCTCAGCGCCTCGTCGTAGAATACCCGGCTTTTATCCCTTCGATGGGCCTCCGCGGCGTAGACGGAAAATGGGCGCGACGTCGCCCCGTGGCAAGAGGGGTTGGCACATCGCTGGGCCAGGATGGGCTGCACTTCCGAGACGAACTCGTCGTAATCGGGACGCGGCAAATCTTCCGGCGTCGACGCCGGAGGACCGCACCCCGAAACCACGACGGCGATCCCGGCTATGATGCCTCGAAGATTCATCGCTCCTCCTCGACGCTTTGATAGGCCACCCCGCTCTCGATCCACTCCACGATGGTCCTCAACTCTTCGTCGCTCACCGCCACCGCGGGATGAGCCCCGGCGTCTTGCGGAGCATCCAATCTTCGCCCGGAAGCGATCTCCACCAGACGACTCGTCCGCGCCCGCGTATGGAGCAGGTCCACGTATTTTCGCCCGCCACCGGAGCCCTCTCCCTTCGCCATCAATGCCTCGTAGGAGGCGGAGAATCGCTCCCCGGGCAACTCCTCCAGCACAAGCCCCGCCGCGGGATCCGGCTGTGCGGCGTGGCAACCCACGGTGGCGCAGCGCCGGTCCAGTATGGGCTGGACGTCGTCCCGAAAACTCACCTCCCGACGCGTCTCTTCGCCGAGCACCACGGGCTCGCGAGGGCGGCGCGGGTTGCGATCCTGGAAGCCGGCCAGCGTGGGCGTCGCCCCCGTCAGGGCGTCCAGACTTCCCGGGATATCGGTGGGCCGCCCCGACATCGCCCCGTGGCAGCCCCCGCAGGCAGCGTCGAATCGATGGCGGTCCACAGACTCCGGAAATTCCTGCCCCGGCCAGGCGAAGATCCATCGGTTGTGCTGACCCCCCAGGGCCATTCCCTCTTCGTCCAGAACTTGGGTGCGAAAGGGCGTCTCTGGCGGGAGCTCCACATAGGCCGACCCGTCGGCCTCGAGCTCCACCTCGCCAAGAATCCGCGCCGGCATATGCTCACCAGACGACAACTCCCCCGGTTCGGCGCCCATCCCCACCGGCGTGGCCTCTAAAAAGCGCACTGCCCGTGCTTTGTCGTCAATATTCAACGGGCCCACAGGAGAGAGACCTTCGAGGATCGCCTGATTTACGGCGGCGTCAGAGAGCCGAAAGGTGGTGGGATTCGCCCCGTCCAGAGCGGACTCCGTGACCGGGACCACCCGACGGTCGACGACGGGCTGCGGCGCGTACACGCTCTTTTCAGGTGTCGATGACTCGACCCAGGTCTCGGTCTTTGCGATGCGGGGAAGGCACTCCAGGGAGTGGCAATTCTCGGGCGCCTCGCGTAGCCACAAACGCTGGATGCGAAAGCGCGGCGGCTGTGTCCCATCGCTCAGATCGAAAGGACCGGGCGCCCAGGCCACGAGGATCGTTCCGTCGGGAAGCGCCACCGGGTCTCGATAGACGCCACCGGGGCTCATCCCGCTCGAACGAGATGATGTAGCGAGGACGCGAAATGCCTTCGCGAAGGCCGGCACCGAGGCATCTTCGACAGATTGGTGAGGCTCTAGATCGGGCCCCATATTTCGGTCCACCAACGCCAACTGTCCGCCCTCCCAGCGGTTGTCCGGATCGGCGGCGATGGTCAGCGCCCTTCCGTCGGGCATCTCCGAAAAACCCACCAGGTGCTCCTCTGCGGCGGTGGTGCCGAAATAGATATGGTAGTCGGCGCCGAGATCAAGGGGCATCGAAAAGCCCACCGTCTCGTCCTCCGGCCCCAGAGTGCGCCGATGGGCGACGACGAGGCGCCCCTGCATATCGCCGACGTCGAAATAAGCGGGGTTGAGCTGGGCGCCGACGCCGAAGGTCAGCCGCTCCGGCTCGTCGTCCCTGTCGGGGTCCACCTTGAAGAGGGCAAGATCTGCGCTCCCGTCCTGAACTCGCCAGTCGTGACGGTCGGAGACGAAATACACCACCCCGTCGGGACCATAGGTGGCCATCACGTCGTGGCCGTCGTAGTCCGTAAGCTGGCGCACCTCCTCACCCTCCAACCCCAGCTCATATAGCGCGTAGCCCTGGCCGGCGTCGGTGCGCTTCGAAAATACCACGCGCCGCCCGTCGACCGAGACCGCAGGATCCCGGATATCGGCGTCGCCGTCGTGGAGATGCCCCGTCAGATTTCGAACCTCCCCCTGCGGGCCGGCCGGTTCCCGATAGAATAGGTCGCTTCCGGGATGAAAGGCCGTCACGTCGAAGGACGACGCCTGCCTTGGCGGCCCCTCGACCCACAGGACGCCGCGAAGGGAGTCCTCCATCGCGCCCTCTCCGCGCTCGATATCGGCCCACTCCATCACGGCCTTCGCCGCCGGGTCGTCAAGACCCGTAAAGAAGGTCCGATTCCCTCCCCGATGGCCGATCCCGCCTGCGTCGAGGGGAAGGCTCTTTCTGAGAAGCCTGCTCTGCGACGGATCGCCATCGAGGGCCAGAAAAGAACGCGAAGCCTCATAATTCTTACGCATCATCTCCCGACCGAAACGGGGCTCGCCGCCTTCTCCAGGCATCCCCGGATCGAGGCGAAAGGCGTTATATGCGAGTTCCCCGTGGCAGGCAGCGGAAGCACAATTTCGCCCCACCAGATGGGACATCACCTCCTCGGAAAAGAATAGTTCACCCTCATCGACAGCATCCGACGTCGGGTCCTCGCCACCCGCATCTTCGAGCTCGATCCACCGCAGAAGCGCCTCGAGCGCCGGGTCGTCGATGGATGCGAAATTATCACCGCCGACGTGACTCTCTCCGCCATAGACTGCGGGCAGGGGCTTTCGCACCAGCGTCGAAAAATCGGCGTCCTCCCTGGTGTTCACAAAGCGCAGACTCTCCCGGCGCACCTGGCGCCAATCCTCGATATTGCCGCCTTCGTCGACGTAGAAGGCAAAGCTGTCCTCGAAGATCTCCTCTCCAGCGGCGCGACCGGAGGGCGTAATCCCGTGGCAGACCCCGGCGCCGCAGCGCGCCTCCAGGACGGGAGCCACCTCGTCGCGAAATTGGGCCTCCGGTGGTGGTGGGGAGGGATCGCAGGCGATCAGGAGGAGGGTTGCAAGGAGGATATGATAAGGGCAAGCGATGCGCTGGAAGGCAAAACAAAAACAACAACAAATTGAATTTAAAATCGGAAGTCGGAAATCGGAAATCGGAAATCGGAAATTATTGATCGTCGTCGCGGATCCAACTCGGCACTCTTGGTCTGCGCAAATCGTCGCCTTCGTAGCCCCCCCTGAAAACCCATAGGATTCGCGCACCCCTTTCCGTTTTCCGATTTCCGATTTCCGACTCCTTTTTCTACTTTTCCCTTTTTTTGTTGTAGTTGTTCCTGCTTCCCTCCCCATCGACACATTCCCGACCCAAGGGAACCTCGAACCGATCCACGCCGATTGTGTCCTCCCCTGGTCCATCACTCCCCCAACAAGTCCAAGACCCGCCGCTCGATCTCCTCCCGATCACCATCCCCGAAGCCCGAGTGGCGGTAGCGAACCACCCCGTCGCGATCGACGAGATAGGCCGTGGGCATCGTCGGCGGTCGAAACTCCTCGGCCGTGCGGTGATCTTCGTCGAGGAGGATCGAAAACCGGAGACCATGGCGGCGTCGAAAGGCCTCGACGGCGCTTTGGTTTTCGTCCACCGAAATGGCGAGGATGCGAAGTCCCCGATCTCGATGCTCCTCGTACAGGCGCTGATAAAAGGGCATCGACCTTCGACAGGGCTCACACCAGGTGGCCCAGAGATCGACGATGACCACCTCTCCTCGATGGTCTGACAGCTTCACCTCTTCGCCGTCGAGGTCCTCCAGTTCGACCCTGGGGCGGTCCCCGACCTCGACCTCGGCGCGCACCATGAAGGACGCACATAAGACAAAGAAGAAGACGAAGAAAAATAAGAAGAGTCCTGACCATTTCATCGCTGCCACTCCATCCCCAAACTCAACCCCAGACTTCTGGCCATCATCGACCCGCGCCCTTGGTGCGATGGCATCCTTGCCATCGACTTCTCATCGCTCCCACTCCATCCCCAGGCTCAACCCCAGACTTCTGGCCGTCATCGACGTACGCGGCGCGTAATCGACGAATCGATAATGCGTCACGTCGTAGGCTGCGCTCACCCGCAGCCGACGTTCGCCGAAGGGCGACGGCCGAATGTCGACGCGTGCCCCCGCCGCCACAGACCCCATCGTCGACAGGCGATAGTCCCCACTTCGATAGGTCCCCAACGCGTCGTAACGGGCGCGATAAAACCGGGCTCCTTGCTGACCATAGCCCCGAAGGCGAAGCCTTCCCCGAAGCCGATCGTCGAGCCACGTTCGCCATAATTCGGCGCCCACCGTGTGGCTTCGCACGCCCCAATCGTCGGCGTAAAACCGGTAGCGTCCGTGGAGAAACCAGGCCTCGTCGAAAGACCAGATCGCCACGGGCTCCACTGCATGGCGAATCCGACGCTCAGGGTGGCGCTCGGCGACCACTGCCGTAGGCACCCCGCCCTCGAAGAGGGGGACCATCCGATAGGGATTGTGCTGGTATCCAAATTGCCCCTGCACATCCCAGGTGAGGTGTCCCACAAGATCGGGCCGCATGGCGTAGGTGGCCTCCGTTGCCAACCCGCTGGACCACAGAGACTCCGAAAACCCGGGGTCGTCGACGCGCCCCACCCGGTCGTACACCGCCCGTTTGGTGGCCGACAGCCGAAGGTGTCGCTCCCGAAACTCCCTGGCCACCGACGCCGAAGCCGCCTGGCTCGCATAATCGCTCTCCCGGCTCGTCCTAACCCATGCCGATGGCGAGGAGGCGTCGCCTCTTTGCCACTGAGCGCCCACACCTACTTCGTGGCGCGTCTCCGAGAACTCGGTGGCCCGCGTATAGACGTCGGGGGCCGCCATCACCGGCGTCGCCCCCGTCACCACGTCGGCCGTCCAATACCCCTGCATCTCCATCTCCTCACCGGCGGCGACCACCGCCACCCGAGGCGAATCCACCGTCGCCAGGGGATCGGAGTGCCTTCGGTAGTCGGCACCGGTCGTCGTAGACGACGGACAGGCAGCCAGCGACGAGCAAAGGATCACCATCGCACATAGGACGCCCCACTCCTTCTGCCTTCCGACCCCCGACCCCCGACCTCCACTATTCACACCCACAGCCCGCTCCCCCGCGACTGACGCCACCGCTGCTCCCCTCCCGGGCGGCCTCGGTCTTCGCCCGCATCTCGGCCTCACCGGCGTCGGGCGTCACCTGCATGCAGTCGTGAGCTAGCCTCTCGCGCTCCCAGGGCTCGACGGTGGTGCAGGCGACCATGGCGAGGGCCGCGACGATGACGAGAATCGCGATCTTCATCGGCCTTTCTCCATCGATTCGAATCCCCGCGATCGATGCACCGACAGATCCGGGGCGACGATCAGCGCCTCCACTCCCTCCATCTCGTCGGCCAATTCGATGCCGTCAGCAGGCCCCATCACGAAGAGACCCGTGGCCAGGGCGTCCGCCGTCGTGGCGTCCCCGGCGACGACGGTGACGGAGACCGACTTGCGGGCGGGCATCCCCGTAAAGGGATCGATGATGTGGTGATAGAGCACCCCGTCGCGCTCGAAGGAGCGCTCATAATCACCGGAGGTGACCACTGCCCCTTCACTCATCGACACCGTGGCCAGCACTTGCCCCGATCGTCGGGGGTGGGCGATTCCCACCGACCAGGGCCGGTCGATGCGCTGGCCGCTCACCCTCATATCGCCGCCACCATCGACGACGTAGTCA
>SLPW01000394.1 GCA_007131755.1 Myxococcales bacterium
AGCGTGACGTAGGCGATGATAAAGGACCACCGATCGTCGTGAGTGAGAATGTAGCGGTATATTTTGTCCTTCATCGCCGCTCCTCCGCCGACCAAATTATTCTTCTCACATTGCCGTCAACTCCGCACGAGCCGACGCCTGGGCAGCCTCGAAGACCTCTCGCACCGCCACCTTTGCCTGCGCAGCGATCCTGGCGCAAGAATCGTACTCCGGACTCACCTTGAGCACCTCGCCATCCCACCAGGCCACCTTCACGGCCACCTCACCGAAGGGCGTCGACACCTTCTGGCTGGTACGCCGGAGCGCCCACCTTTCCATAGGCATGCGCCGCACCCCGAGCGTCGTCGTCGAGCTCAATATCTGCCCCACCAGTGTGCGCTCTTTTTGTGGTTGACACAACACGGACAGCCGGCATCCAAGCCGCCCCTTTTTCATCTGCACCGCCTCATACACCACGTCCAGGGCCCCGGACTTCAGCAATTGATGCGCAACATGGGCCGTCACCTCCGGCGTCTGATCGTCGATTTCACACACCAATTGCACCACCGGTTCCAGGCTCACATCCGACGGCAACTCCTCGCTGTCTCCCTCGACTTCTTCTTGTCGTCGGAGCACGACGAACCGAACCACATTCGAGATTCCCTCCACCTCCCGACTTCCACAGCCAAATCCCGACGCCACCACCCTTCCCCTCTTTTGCCCACCCATCTTCGACACCGTCGCCGCGATCGTCGCTCCCGTGGGCGTGACCATCTCCGAATTCACGTCGCGGTACTGCACCTCCATTCCCTTGAGCACTCTCGTCGTCGCCGGCGCCGGCACGGGGATCGTCCCATGCGCCGTCTCGATGGTCCCCCGTCCCGCTGGGATGGGTCCCACCGACCAGCTCGCTCCCAACTCTTCGATGATCCAGGCTGCGGCCACGAAATCGAGAATGGAGTCCACCGCCCCCACCTCGTGAAAGTGGACCTTCTCCAACTCCATGCCGTGCACCGCTGCTTCGGCCTCCCCGAGTCGATCGAACATCTGTCGCGCCCGCCGGGCCACCTCTTCGGGCAGCTCCGAGTTGGCGAGCATCCTTCGGATCGTCGACAGGTGCCGGTGATCTGCCTCTTCTTCGGGGTTCCAGCCCCGAAATTGGAGCCTCGTCCCCTCCATGGCTCCCCGCACTACTCGCTCCGTAAGCACCTCGACCGGCCCCAATCCCACCTTCCGCAATATTTCTTGCAGATCTTCGGCGTCGACGAGACCGGCGTCGATGGCTCCGGCGGCGAACATATCGCCCGCAAGCCCTCCCACCAGATCGAGATGAATGTGTAGCACGCCTTCATTGCTCATCACCGTCCCCATTTTTTTCGACCATACGAAGTCCGAATTGATTGATCTTCGTCGCCAATACGGCGGCGCCGAAGCCGTTGTCGATATTCATCACTCCCGTCCCTGGAGAGCAGGCGTTGAGCATCGTCAACAGCGGAGCGATCCCATCGAAACTAGCCCCGTAGCCCACGCTCGTCGGAACGGCGATCACCGGCTGGCGCACAAGCCCCCCCACCACACTGGGAAGCGCTCCGTCCATCCCGGCCACGACGACCACGATCCCCGCCTCGCCCAACCGCCCCAGATCGGCGCACAACCGGTTCAACCCCGCCACCCCGACGTCGTAGAGCCGCTGCGTGGGATTGCCCAATAGCCGGCTCGTCACCGCCACCTCTTCGGCCACCGGCCGGTCCAACGATCCGGCGCTGACCACCAGCACCGTCTCGCGCCGCGTATCCACCTCGAACGTTCCGGTGGTCACAATCTGAGCCTCTTCGTAATGGTCGAGCTCCTCCAGACCTGCCCCCAGCCCCTCCAGGATCTCTTCCGTCACCCTGGTGGCGATCAGCGGCCGCCCCTCCTCTTTGTAGCACTCGAAGATCGCCGCCACCTCCGAGGGCTTCTTCCCCTCCGCATAGATGGCCTCCGGAATCCCCGTGCGCGCCTCTCGATGGTGGTCAAACCGCCCCAGAAGATGTTCCTCAAAGGGATGATTGACCAATTTATCGACCACCACATCCTCGTCGACCTCACCATTTCGAAAGGCCCGAAGAAGCCGCCGTATATCATCGCTCATCGACC
Source organism: Myxococcales bacterium (assembly GCA_007131755.1). Taxonomy (GTDB): domain Bacteria; phylum Myxococcota_A; class Bradymonadia; order Bradymonadales; family Bradymonadaceae; genus SLJM01. The sequence goes on from SLPW01000394.1 coordinate 2,119, forward strand.
ATTCCCGCTTGTTTTTGTGGATTCAAACTGCCCGAGCGATAACCCTGCATATCCAGGGTCACCTCCTCAAATCCTGCATCCAACACCCCTGTGGCCAACCGCTCGAGCATCCCGGGTTCCAGAGCCTGCTCCATCTCCCCGGGGGCGATTTCGATACGCGCCAGATCCCCGTGGGCCCGCACCCGAAACTGCTCGAACCCTTCATCGAACAGCACTTCCTCGGCCCCCTCGATGCGCCTTAGCCGAGCCTCCGTGACCTCGAGACCATGCGGAATCCTCGACGACAGACAGGCCATCGCCGGCTTATTCCACACCGACAATCCCAGCGAGTGAGCCATCTGCCGCACTTCGGCCTTCGTCACCCCGTGCTCCAATAACGGCTGATAGACCCCCTTGCGGCGCATCGCCTCCAGACCCGGCCGATGATCTCCCTCGTCGGAGGCGTTGGTACCGGAAGCCACCACATCTACGTCTACCTCTTCGGCGATGCGCTGAATTTCCTCAAAGCGCATGGACTGGCAGAAAAAGCAGCGCGAAGGCGTATTCTCGCGAAACCGCTCGTCGTCGAGCTCACTGAACTCCACCAATTCATGGATCACACCGATCTCGGCGGCCACCTCTTTGGCCTCCTCCAACTCTCGGCCGGCCAGAGTTTCACTGACCGCCGTAATCGCCCGCACCCCGTCGCCCAGGGCCCGCTTCGCCAGCGCCGCCACGACACTGGAGTCCACTCCACCGCTGAAGGCCACCACCAATGAGCCAAACTCTGCCATCTCGGCGACGATGGCCTCCATTTTTTTTGCCGTCCCATCATGAAGCACCATTTCACTCATCGGCGCCCCCCCTGACTTGCAAACCCTCCAAGCCCCAACGTCACGTAACGCACCCCCTCCACCTCGATGGCCTCGGCGAGCCCGGCCAGCGCTTCTGCAGAAGGCAGCGCGGTGTCCACCGCCGGCTCGAGCACAAGCACCGTCCCCTGCCGACGCACTTTGTCGATCTTCAATCCCCACTCCGCGCATATTGCGCCGATTTCTTCGGTGGGCAGTGATTTTGTCGTGGATTTCAAGTCACACTCCTCGCAACGTAAATTTCGCGGCGCCAGTATTACGACGCATCGACGAGGTCGGCAAGCTGGACGCTCAGCAGCGATCTAATTCCAGGCTTGCTCAACGCTTCTTTCGTCACTGAACAAGGAGGCGTTGTACGTGAATCTCTGAGTCACTGAGCGCGAAGGCGCTGTACGCGGAGCGCGAAGGCGCTGTACGCAGAGCGCGAAGGCGCTAAGCGCGAAAAGTGAGCGCTGTCTCGCGAAGCCGCGATAGAGCCCACGGAGCCTCTGCTGATCACGCTGAATAACAGCTCCACGTTGGTTACCTGGCAAGAATTGTGTTCCTATCGGACGTACGGGGTTGTTTGGCGAGACTGCCGATGGCCGGGAGACCATCGTCTCCGAAAAAAATACGAATCGTCCCGGAGAGGATAGCTTCTCCCTATCGGAAGTAGGCAGTTTGCAAGAAAGCACTCCCCTGCACGTAGCCACTCCTAAGTGGAAACCAGCATATACCGTCGGTGCTGTTTGCCGCGCTTTCGCGACGCTCAGTGAGCTCTGCCGCGCATCCGCGTATCAGCGCTCCTTTTTCGCGAGGCAGCGCTCCGCGTACAGCGCTTCGCGCCTTCACGCCCCCTAGAGTTCACTCCCTTGCCTTCCACCGCCCCTCCCCCATATATTCGCCTCGCCACTACAATAATTCACAACGCCCTTTTTGGAGGGAATGATGGCCGTCATGAATCCCAACACCCCACCGCTTCTACGAGGTGGCAACGAGTCGGAAAACGACTTCTGGTATCTGCTCAAAGAGCAATTATCCGACGAATTTCACGTCTTTCATGGGCTCCCCTATCTGACCTGTGAAGCAAAACAGGGGGAGGTGGATTTTCTGGTGGTTCACCGCAAATTGGGGTTCTTGAATATCGAGTGCAAGGGCTGGGGCGTGCAGCGCGAAGGTGGGGAGTGGTATCGCCTAAAGGGTGGTGGCGCACGACGCGAACCGCTTGGAAAGACGCCGACCGAACAGGCCCGAGACCAGCTCGAGTCTATCGTCGCCGAGTTACAGGCACCGGCGCGGCGTATGCTGAAGGCATCCTTTGGCAAATTTCCCCTGGTCTACGGCTGGGCGCTGGCTTTTCCCAAATCCATCCTCGACGACGACCTCCCGGCGGGACTCAAAGAAGAGATCCTCATCGACGGCGACGATCTCGAAGACCTCGAGCAAAAGGTCAAAGAGGCGATGCGCTTTTACCACCGAAAATTCGACTACCTCGACGACAAGCGACTCGACGCAGATGACTTCGCCCGATTTTGCTCGCTCATAAGCCCCAAAGTGGACATGCCACCTCTATTGTCGACGCAGATCGAGCGAGAGAGTCGCCAGATCGAGCGCATTTCCCGGGAGCAGGCCGAGGTCATTCGCAGTCTGATGGGCAACCAACGCCTGCGGGTACGCGGCGGAGCAGGCACGGGCAAGACGGTGATGGCCCTTCACGGAGCGCGACTTCTGGCCGCCGAGGGCCGCGACGTCCTGGTGACCTGCTTCAACTCCAAGTTGGCCGAATTCTTACGCGAATCCGTCGACGCCTGGCCCGACGTCTCGGGCACCATCGATGTCGACAACTTCCACGGCCTCTGTGCCCGCGCCGGAAACGAACTCAAAGGAGGCCTCAAGTATCCCTCGCGCCACGCTACCAAAGAGGTGCGCCGAAAATTCTGGCAGGAGACGGCGCCCTACACCCTGATGCGCGCTCTCGATGGCGGCCAATTCTCTCTCGGCCCCTGGGACGCCATCATCGTCGACGAGGCCCAGGACTTCGCCGCCGACTGGTGGGATATCCTCGAGGTCGGCCTTCGCGACGACGGCAAAATGGCCATCTTCTATGACGAATCCCAGACCCTCTTCGATCACAGCGCCGCCATCCCCCAGTGGAGCGCCGAGTTCATGTTGCGCGAAAATTTCCGAAATACGAAGGCCATCGCCAAACCGGTCCAGAAATTGGGCGACACTGAGATGAAACCCCACCGCGATTGCCCCGACGGAGAACCCCCCAGCGTCTACCAGCAGCAGGGGCCATCGAAGACACGCCAGCAGATCGGGAAATTACTGACCACTCTGCACCAAAAACAACAGTTGAGCTACCACCACATCGCCATTCTCTCTCCCCATAGCCCCGGCAACTCCGCCATCCAGGGCGCCACCGAACTCGACGGCCACCCCATCGTCCCCGACATCGACCAGTGGTACGACGGCGACGGCGTCCTCCACACCACCATCTCCGCCTTCAAGGGGCTGCAGGCAGAAGTGATCATCCTCGTCGACATCGATCCCGACGACCCCCGCTGCTCCCGAAACGCCCGCTACGTCGCCGCCTCCCGCGCCATCAACCGCCTCCACGTCTTTGAGAAAGGGCATTGGCTCGACTGC
>SLPW01000070.1 GCA_007131755.1 Myxococcales bacterium
AATCGGGCTCGACCTCGACCTCGACCTCGACCTCGACCTCGGCATCGACCTCGACCTCGACCTCGACCTCGGGCATCGACCTCGACCTCGACATCGACATCGACATCGACATCGACCTCGACCTCGGGCATCGACCTCGACCTCGGCATCGACCTCGGCATCGACCTCGACCTCGACATCGACATCGACCTCGACCTCGACCTCGGCATCGACCACGACCACGACCACGAGGTCGAGAACGAGCCCGAGAACGAGAACGAGAACGAGCCCGAGACCGAGACCGAGACCGAGCCCGAGAACGAGAACGAGCCCGGCTTTACATAGACTTATTCCCGTGACTTAAGCGCAATCAAGAGCCGATGGGGGGAGGTGCCGAAGCGAAGCGGAGGCGGAGGGGGCACCAGGCATCCTATATCCGTCGATGATTCGTATCTGGCACGATCGTTGCTTCAAACCCAGCCCGTATGACGAAAGTGGATCCTTACCTCAACGGGAGCATGAGATGACGATGCGACGATTTCTGGCAATATTGGTGGCGGTACTCTTCATGATGGGCTGCGGTTCCGGTGGGGATGCAGGCGGTGGTTCGGGCTGGGAGCTATGCGATGATGATGACGATGGCCCGAGTTGTCCTGCGGGCTCCGTAGAAGGAGAATGCCCCGGTCCGGACTATAACTGCTGGGAGGAGAGCGCCTGCGAGGAAACCATCGAGTGCTACGAGGAGTTTATTGCCTGCGATGGAATGCCAGGTTGCATGCCGCATCAGGAGGAATTTCACAAAGCGGAGCATTGTCCGGGGGGCGACGAGAAATGTGAACCCAATTCGATGTGTGGTTATACGGTGTGGTGTTGGGAGCCGGAGGACATATGCGAAGGGGCGCCGTTGCCGGAGTGTCCCGAAGGTGCACAACAGGTAGATAGCTGGTGGGACTGTGGTCATCAGGAGGGGGCGTGCTATCCGATCCACGACGTCAATTGTGGTCAGGCGGCCTGGTGTTGGGAGCCCGACAACGCTTGCGATGGCCCGCCACCTGAGTGTCCGTCCGGGGCCCATGAGGTGGATGGCCCCTCCGATTGTCCTCAGGGGGACGTATCTTGTTATTCCGTCAAAGACGAAGCATGCAGCCAGGAGACGTGGTGCTGGGAAGAGGCGGAGCAGTGTCTGGCGATGCCCGTATGTCCTCCCGGCTCGGTGGAGGGAGAGTGTCCGGGGCCAGACTATAACTGCTGGGAGGAGAGTGCCTGCGGAGTGACCATCGAGTGCCATGAGGAGCATATCATCTGCGACGGAATGCCAGCCTGTATGCCGGAGGAGTACGAATTTCACCGAGAGGAGCATTGTCCTGGGGGCGACGAAGAGTGTGAGTCGAATTCGATGTGCGGTTATACGGTGTGGTGCTGGGAGCCTGAGTCTTTGTGCGACGGGCCCCCGCCAGCGTGTCCCGACGGGGAAGAGCAGGTAGATAGTTGGTGGGACTGTGCCAGCGATCCGGAGAATTGCTATCCGGTCCACGACGTGGAGTGTGGCCAGGTGACCTGGTGTTGGGACAATGCTCCCTAGCAGTCCAGTCTTTCTCCCCTGCGGCTCGAGGCCGCAGGGGCCGTGGTCACCAGGCTGGGTACGGGTGGGGGGCCACGGGACGTGTCCGCGACGGTCATGTATATTGCGGAGGGAAATTCGACCGATCAGGGATGCAAAGAGCGAATAGGAGCCAGCGAATGCAAAGTGGGATAGCGAATCGAGGTCAAACGTGGTTGAAGGGCTGTATGGTCGCCACGCTGGTGATGCTCTTCGGTTGTGCGAGCTACGAGACGCCGCCAGGCGGGGAGGTGTCGGGGGTGGAGGCCGAGGGTCCCTGTGGGTCGGAGATGGCCCGGCAGGCGGTGCGCTTTGCCAACCACGCTCGCGGGGAGTTCGGGGTTGCACCGCTGAGATGCGACGCCACGTTGGTACAACTCGCCGAAGCCCACTCGCGCGATATGTGTGAGCAGGACTATATCAGTCATATCGACAGCCAGGGACGCACCCTGGAGGACCGGTTCGACGAGGTGGGATACGATTTTCGGGCCATCGGCGAGAATGTGGCCATGGGTCAGCGTGAGGCGCGAAATGCTCACGACGGATGGATGAATAGCTCGTCACACCGGGATAATATCGTCTCCGAGGACTTCGAATATATCGGCGTGGGATATGTGGAATGCGGAGGCGTTCCGAGGTGGACGCAGGTATTTTCGGGCACCTGGTAGGATCGCTGTGCATCCGGTTCGGCTTCTGGTATTGGTGAGCACTACACGTTGAAAATGGTTCCTTACTGTTTAGTGACGAGGCTGTGATGCGGTTGCGCGAGACGGTGGTGAGATCGTTGATGGTGTTGGCGGTGATCGCGCTGGTGCTGAATATGGGATGCTCGGGTTGCGATAGCACCACCGGTCAGACGGACAACCAGGGAGAGGGCGACATAGGGTTCGACGGCGGACCCGGCGATGACGTGGGGTCGACGGAGGATACGGGAAGTGAGCCGGACGTGGGTGGACCCGACGTTGGCGAGGTGTGCGAAGGGGAGGTCTGCGGTGCGGATCAAGAGTTGTGCTGTGAGGGCGCCGATATTTGCTTCGGTGAGGGATGTGTCACTCCCGGACAGGAGTGTGAGCGCACCGAAGAGTGCGGTCTGGAAGAGATCTGTGAGCCCTCGATGGGGCGCTGTCTTCCCCGAGAACAAGTCGCCGTTTGTGAGTACCGGCCTCCGACGGGAGAGTTCCAACCACAGGTGGGCTGCACCTGGAGTTCCGACGAGTTGGATGTGACGCCGAACCGCGGCGATATCGTGGCCACCCCGCTGGTGGGGAACCTGACGGATGACAACGGCGACGGGCTGACGAATACGGACGATATTCCGAATATCGTATTTCCAAGCTTCAATCGACACGTTCAGGGTTGCTGTAACGAGCCGTCGACGCTGAGGATCTTGCACGGCGATTGCAACGAGGACGGGACGATGGAGACCTTGGCGTCGATTACGGAGCCGGCGATCAACAACGACTCCGGCATGGCGCTTGCCGACCTCAACGATAATGGAGTTCCCGAGATCATCGGAGTGACCAATATCGGCGGCCATCCCACGGGAACGGTGGCCTTTACGCGGGTCGCCGACGACGGCTCGGAGTGGGAGGTGATGTGGCATAACGAAGAATATCCGAAGTGGAATGTCCATACCCGGGGCGGGGCGGTGGTCTCCGTAGCCGATCTCGACGCCAGTGGTGTCCCGGAAGTGATCATCGGCAACGTGGTGCTGCGCGGAGATACGGGAGAGTTGTTGTGGGACGGGGTAGAGACGAGCCAGGGGACGGGCGGGATTGGAAATAACGCCTTTTTGGGGCCCTCGAGCGTGGTGGCCGATATCACGCTGGACGGAAATATGGAGGTCCTGGCCGGGAATACGGCCTACGATCACGAGGGAAATGTATTGTGGACCTACGAATATACGTCGGCCAGTTCTGGCTGCCACGGGGGGCTTCCCTGTGATGGGTTTACGGCGGTGGCGAATTTTGGAGACGATCCCCATCCGCAGGTGGTGATCGTTCGTCTGGGCGACGTCTACGTGCTCGACCACGAGGGAGAGTTGTTATGGAAGCAAGAGATGCCACGCGATGATTGCATGAGGGATGGAGAACCGGCCAACGAAGGGGGCCCGCCGACGATCGCCGATTTCAACGGCGACGGAGAGTTGGAGATAGGTTCGGCAGGTGCGGATTTTTATATGATCGCGAAGATGGAGTGCGACGTCGACGAATGGGAGGATGAGGGTTGTGCGGAGCGTGGAATCCTGTGGAAGACTCCCATCGATGATTGTTCGAGCCGGGTGACGGCGTCGAGTGTCTTCGACTTCCACGGTGATGGCAGAGCGGAGGTGGTCTACGCCGATGAACAGTCGTTTTTCATCTACGACGGACAGACGGGAGAGGTGGTATTCGAGGACGACCGCCATGAGAGCAACACCCGTATTGAAATGCCGGTGATCGCCGATACCAACAATGACGGCAGCGCCAATGTGGTGGTGGCTTCGGCCTATCGCAACCGAGGCGATCGACCTGGCCTATGGCTGTGGGCGGATCCGGACGGACACTGGGTGCGCACCCGGCGCATCTGGAACCAGCACGCCTATCACGTCACCAATATCGAGGAAGACGGAACGGTGCCCGTCAACGCCGAGCGTCACTGGGAGAACCCGCGGCTCAATAGCTATCGAAAGAACGTCCAGCCCGATGGGCTCTTCGACGCCCCGGATCTCGTACTTCGGTCCATCGAGGCGCTCAATACGCCCCATCAATGTACGTCGGATGGAGAGATTCTCACGCAGGTAGTGGTGGCCAACGACGGAGCTCTGAGCGTTCCCGAAGGGGTGGCGGTGGACGTGACGTTAATGGACGGGGGATCCGTGGTGGACTCACAACGAGTCCATACGACGCAGCGGCTCTTCCCGGGCAATGTAGAGGTCTTCGAGCTGGGCTGGGAGCTGGACTCCTCGCTTATCGAGACGAGCCTGGAGGTCCACGCCATGGTCGATCCCGATGAGGAATATAATGAGTGCGATGTGGATAATAACGACTACGTACTCACCGACGTGATTTGTTCGATTCAAGGGTGAATTCCCCGATGATGAGGGGGAACGACACTGGCCTGATGGGTGTAATTTCTGGTATCGACGACGACGTGGCGGTGAGTGCCACGGTGCGCATTTAAGAACGCGAATTTCCCGATCAGGTAGAGCGATGTCCTATAAGGTATTGGCCAGGAAGTGGCGCCCCAAACACTTCGACGATGTGGTGGGTCAGGAGCATGTGGCGCGGACGCTGAAAAATGCCATCGAGCAGGATCGCGTGGCCCATTCCTATCTATTTTGCGGTGCCCGAGGGGTGGGAAAGACGTCGACGGCCAGGATCCTGGCGAAGGCCATGAATTGTAAGCAGGGGCCGACGCCGACGCCCTGCTACGATTGTGTCTCCTGCGATGAGATCACTCGCGGGCAGTCGGTGGACGTCTTCGAGATCGACGGAGCTTCCAATCGCGGGATCAACGAGATCCGCGAGCTTCGCGAAGGGGTCCGTTATGCGCCCAGCCGCGATGAGAAGAAGGTCTATATCATCGACGAAGTGCATATGCTGACCACGGAGGCATTCAACGCGTTGTTGAAGACGCTGGAAGAGCCGCCACCACATGCGAATTTCATCTTCGCCACCACGGAGCCTCAGAAGATCCCGGTGACGATCCTCAGTCGCTGCCAGCGCTTTGATTTCAAGCGAATAAGCCAGCGCGATATCGTGGCCCATCTGTCGAAGTTGTGCGAGGCCGAGGGATTCGATGCCGAGAAGGCGGCCTTGCAGATCATCGCCCGGCAGGCCAACGGGGGGATGCGTGATGCGTTGAGTCTATTGGACCAGATCATCAGCTTCTCCGGCGATCAGATCACGGAGGCGGAGATCGCCGAGATCCTGGGGGTGGCGAATCGAAAGCAATTATTCGCGCTGAGTGAAGCGGTGCTTCAAAGAGATGCGGAGAGGGCTCTTTTGGTGCTGGACGAGGTCAATCGCTA
>SLPW01000198.1 GCA_007131755.1 Myxococcales bacterium
CGAGACCGAGCCCCGAGATCGAGATCGACCCCGAGACCGAGATCGACCCCGAGATCGAGATCGACCCCGAGATCGAGATCGACCCCGAGACCGAGACCGAGACCGAGACCGAGACCACGTCGAATTGAATCTGCTGTGTCCCTCGCCTACATTCTATTTCTGAAGAAGCCGGCTCACTTACTTTCTTCGCCCTCTCTTTATGAACCACCGCACCACGTTGCAAATCCTATCGCTTGCCGCCGTTGTGACTGTCCTCTGGGCCTGTGACGACGAATTCGGCCTCGACCCCGACCTCGATTGCAGCGACGAGTGCGAGCAGGAGTGCTCACTGGAGCGCCAATTCGACTTCGACAGCTATGAGCCGACCTGTTCCGATGTCGACCAGGGCCCGCAGTTTTGTGGCCTCTCCGAGGCGGAGGATTGCATCGATCCCGACTTCGACGTCGAAGAGATCACCGTGGCCGACATCCACGAGGCGCTGGAAGCGGAGGAGATCAGTTGTGAGTGGCTGGTGCGCCAATACCTGGATCGGATCCTGTGGCATGACTTCTATATCGGTGATGAGCTCGCACCGCTCAATGCCTTTTTGCACCTCAATGAAGAGGCCCTGCAGACGGCGCGCACCCTGGACGGCTACCAGCGCTGCGAGGGTGAGTTGAGCGGAGCCCTGCACTGTGTTCCCTTCGGCATAAAGACCAATTTCGGCTCCCGGGAGGTGCCTGTCACAAACGGATCGCTGGCCTTTGAAGGCACGCAGACCCAATTCGACGCCTTTACGGTGGAGCGACTGCGCCAGGCGGGAGCGGTCATGATCGGGTCGACGACGATGGACGAGCAGGCCGCCGGCGCCCACGGGCTGGCCGGGCGAAGCGGTCGAACGGGCAACGCCTACGACCGCACCCTCAACTCCGGCGGCTCCAGCGCCGGCTCCGGCGTTGGCGTGGCCGCCAATATGATGGTCGCCGGCCTGGGCACGGACAATTGCTCCTCTCTGACCATCCCCGCCTCATATAACGGCCTGGTCACCCTGCGTTCCTCTCATCAACTGGTGAGCACGGACGGGATCTTTCCCTCCAATCGCCTCGACGCCATCGCCGGCCCTCTTACGCGCACCGTTGAAGACCTGGCGCTTTTTCTCAACGAGATGACGGCTTTCAATCCCCACTATGGACCGCATTGCACGGTGGATGAGATCGAGCGCGAAGAGGATTACACGGCTTTCCTCGACGAAGAGGGCCTGCAGGGCAAGCGTATTGGCATCCTGGAGGCTGTACGCGAAGACCCGGACGACGAAGAGGCCGACGAAAGGATCGCTTTTTCCGGAGCCACCGGGGAGGTTGAGGACTTATACGAGGACTTTTTCCAGGACTTGAGCGATCTGGGAGCGGAGCTGGTGTATGGAGTGGAGCTCAACCATTTGCCCCTGCAACGCCGCTCCAGTGGCTCCGGCTACGACACGGATCGATTCCTCGAATCTACCACCGGAGGTCCGTCGAGCTTCGTCGACGCCTGTGACTCCGATCTCTTCTCGAAGTGGGTCTACGAAGACCGGGAGGCCTGCTACGACCGGGCCGAGCAATCGCGCCGCAATCTAGAATCGCGTCTGGACAGTGGCTTCGAGCAATACGAGGCCAATCGAGCCTATGTGGAGGCGATGATGGACGAGCTCGACCTGGACGCCCTGATCTATCCCGCCGACCGCCGGGGTACGGCCCACTCTCGCTATGCCTGGTCGATGTGCATCCTCGCCAGCGTCACGGGCCTGCCCACGGCGGTGGTCCCCATCGGACATGCCAACGGCGACCGACCGGTGGGCATGTCCTTCACGGGGCGAATGTTCGACGACGGCCTCCTCTTGCAGATGATCTATGCCTACGAACAGGCCACCCACCACCGCGCCCCCCCGTCGATGCACGAACTCCCCGGCCCTCCCCCCATCGACATCGACCAATTCCACGCCATCGGCTACGAGGCCGGACGCGCCGCCTTCGAGGAAGTCCTGGGCATAAACGAGACCAAACACGATCTGACGGAGCGCGTCTTCTACGACATCGTCCACCACATCCTGGAAGAACGGGACCTCCAGGACCTGCTGCCTGAATAGATCCCGCAGACCCAAAAACTATCCGTCGAGGCCTCGGCTCCCACGCTCAGGCCGCACGATCAGCTGGAGCATCGCCGCCGCCATTACCGGTGACGATGGCTTCGAGTTGCTTGCTCATCGTCTGCACTTCTCGAGCCACATCCTCGAGCTGTTGAGTGCCTGCGGCGTTCTCCTGGGTAGCTTGTGTGATACTGGACATCGCCACGGTGATCTCCTCAATTCCCGTCAGTTGTTGGTTGGTCGTGGCCGCAATTTGCATCGACGCATCCAGGCTGTCCTCGATGGATTCCCCCAGACCGCGTACCGTGTGGCCCAGGCCTTCGATGAGGGTGGCGCTCTCTTCGACGCGCTTCGTTCCCTGTTCGGTGACCATGACCGCGGCGTTCGACGACTTCTGAATCTCCGCCAGAATGGAGCGGATCTGGGCGGTGGCCTCTTTCGATTGCGCCGCCAGTGCCTTGACCTCAGAGGCGACCACGGAGAATCCCTTTCCGTGTTCGCCGGCCTGGGCGGCCTCGATGGAGGCGTTGACGGCGAGGAGGTTGGACTGCTCGGCGATGGCTCCCACGCTCTGGACGATCTCTCCGATCTGGATATTTTTCTCACTCAGCTCCAGGATATTCTGGGCGATTCCCTCTACCTCTTCACGAATGCGATTCATGGCCCCCATCCCCTCCGAGATCGCCGTCAACGCCTCGTCGGAGGCCACCACACTCTTCTCCGACTTCTCCCGTACGGACTCGGAGCGCTCCGAGGCCACCTGCGAGGTCTGACGTAACTCGTCGACGGTGGTGCTGGTCTGGCTGACGGCAGTGGCCGTCTCCGACACCGACGCGCTCTGCTGGGAAGCCGTAGCCACCAACTGCTGGGCGATGGCCTGGGCGGCGGTGCTGGTCTCCGTAAGGGGATTGCTGATGCTGCGGCCCAGCCACTGGGTGATTCCCAGCGCGATGATGACCGTCAAGATCGTGAGAATCAAGAATATATAGAGCGCATTTTGGGCGCCCTGGCGCAGCTCCTCGGCCCTATCCAGGATAGAGTTCGTCAGGTTCGTCTCCGCCGCATGCAGGGCGTCGATATAGTTGGTGGAAGCCTGAAACCAGTCCTCCGCGTCGACCCCGAAATTGCCCGCCATTCCCCTGCTCATGGCGATGTCACGCATATGATGGTGATTTGCAGCGGTTCCGATCGCCTCACGGACCATTTCTTGATCCGAGACGGCGGCGCTCATGGCGAATAACTGGTTGTACGCCTCTTGTGTGGCGACGACGTTGATCGCCGCCTGGTAGTGGGCGTCGTCACTAAATCCGTCGGCAGCAAAGGCGCTGTTGAACGTGGCACGCTCTACCCCGGCGTATTCCTTCTCGAGCATCAACGCCACGTAGGCCGAAAAGCGGTGTGCCAGCTCGGCATCGGTCAGCGCACCAGAGACGCTGGAGACCACGGTGATCAGGGCGTGGTTCAACTCCGTATAATAATCGATGGCTTCCTGAGTCTGGGTCTGCTGATTGCTGATGCTCCCACGGCGATTGGAAAGCTCGTCGAGCCGCTGACTGGCCGACTGGAAATGATCTCGAAACTCCCGACCCAGGCCGTCCATCTCCAGCTCCTGGCTCATCTCTTCGAACTCCACCAATGCGCTGTCCGTCGCTGAACGCTGCGTCAACACCTCGTCGGAGAACTCCGCGCCCCCGCTGGCCAGATAGCCGGCGCTCAGCCCTCGTTCACGCTGCAATTCGTGGACAAGGTTATTGGTCATCGCTGCCATCTGCGCCAGTTGCTGGAGCTCCGACATCTCGTTGGCCACGGACATCCGCTCGCTGACGCTTACTCCGGCAAAGAAGATCAACGCCACCAGAGGCACCACCAGCATGACCATTAGTTTCTTGTTGATGCTAAGATTCTTCATCTCCACTACCTCGCGATACGAAAAAGACACAGTTGTTCAAGCAAGAGTTCATTTCTCTCCCAGCCGCCCCGTGCCGGGCACGGCGTTGAGCAGTTCACCGATGGCATCGAGCGACAGAATCTGGCGTGCCGCCCCGATCTCCCCTGCCACTCGTGGGATGCCCCACACTGTCGAGCTCTCCTGGTCCTGAGCCACCGTCCAGGCCCCCTTTTCGCGCAGGGTCTTCAGCGCCTGTGCTCCATCAGAGCCCATTCCGGTGAGGAGAATGGCCAGCGTCTCGTCGGCGAGTTTCGTCTTGGCGATGGAGTTCAGGGTGACATCGATCGATGGATAAGAGCCGTCGTCACTGTCCTCATTCTCATTGATCAGGTCCGCATATCTTCCATGCACGACCAGATCCGCCGAGTCCGGCGCCACATACACCACCCCGTCCTGAAGGCGGGTGTGCTCCTCGACCAGACGGACGTCCAATTTGGTGACATTGCCCAGCCAATGGGCCATTCCGGAGGCGAAGTCGCGGGTGATATGCTGAATGATGATCACCGGCCACCGCGGTCGTTGCTGCAGGCCCTGCAGCAATTTGGAGACCGCCGCCGGCCCCCCGGTGGAGGCGCCGATGACCACCAGCGAGACCGGCGCTACTTCCCCACGCTCCCCCGGCTCGGTTGGCTCGTCGAGACCCACTCCTGCGTCGTCGTGACTGATGCGCTTCTTCCATGTTTGCGGTCGCCGCGTCACCACCGGAACGTTGGCCAATACCCGGATCATTCGATGCAGTTTGCGCACTACTTCCGGATCCTCGAACTCCTCCGCCGAGGGCTTGCGAATGACGTCCAGCGCCCCGGCTTCGACAGCCCGAAAATTCAGCGCCGCGTCTCGCCCCACCAGATCGGAGACCAATAGGATTGGCAACGGCGCATTCGACATCAGCCAACGGGTGGCGTCGAACCCATCCATCACGGGCATCATCAAATCCATCAATACGATATCGACCTCTTCACAGGGAATGGCCTTGATGGCTCGCTTGCCATTATTCGCCTCGCCGACGACGACGAAGTCTTCGCTCTTTTCCAGAAACCGGCGAAGAACCATTCGGCTGACCATCGAATCGTCGACGAGAAATACTCGTATTGCCATCTACTACTCGCTTTGATGAGGGATCACCTACGCGGTGATCTCCGTTGCTTGAGTTTCGCGGCCTTCGGACTCATAACAGCCGAGCCACGGCGGCCAGCAGAGCGTCCTGGTCGAAGGCGCCCTTGACGATGTATTCGTCGGCCCCCAACTCGGCGGCTCGCTGCATGTGTTCCTCTTGACCAAGGCTTGTGACCATGATGATTGGCACCCGCTCGGTTACCTTCTCGGAGCGCAGCCTCTTGACCAGCCCGAAGCCGTCGAGGCGAGGCATCTCCACGTCGGTGATCACCAGATCGAAGGAGATATCCTGCACCTCGTCGCAGGCCTGTAAGCCGTCGACGGCGACGGTGACGGCGTAGCCGGCAGAACTGAGGATATTCTCGATGAGGGTGCGGCTGGTGACGGAGTCGTCGACCACCAGGACCCGGCGCTGCCTCGCTCGCTGACGCGACCCTCCGATCCAGTCCGCGTCCACCCTGCCCGCAGGCCCCCCCAGGAGCACCTGCACATCCAGCACCAGCGCTACGTCTCCGTCGGCTAATACCGCGCAGCCGGCATACAGCTCCATGGCCTGCAGATTCCAGCGCAGAGACTGGATCAGGATGTCCTCTTCTCCCACCACCCGGTCTACCAGAAACAGGCGCCGGCGCCGCTCCGAGGCCAGCAGAACTCCCGGGCGCACCTCCTCCCCCTCGGCGCCGACCTCGATGAGGGTCTCCAGACTCGTCAGCGGCACCGGATCGCCTCCCACCGGGGCCACCTGCTGGCCGTCGGCCATCTTCAATTCGTCGTTTGAGATCCGAGCCGTGGTCACCACGTCCGACATGGGAACCAGAAATTTGTGGGCTCCCAACTCCACGTGGAGCATCTTCGAGGTCAACCTCGTCAAGGGCACCCGGAGCACGAAGGTCATCCCCTGGCCGGGGCGATTCTCCAGGACCACCTTGCCCCCGAGCTCCGACAGATTTGACTCCACCACATCCAGCCCCACCCCGCGGCCTGACAACTCCGAGACCTCCGCCGATCCCGAAAAGCCGGGAGCAAAAATCAGCTTTTCCATCTCCTCGAGCTCGGCACTGCGTGCTTGCTCGGCGCTCAACAACTCCCTCTCCAACGCCCGTTGGCGAAGCGCTTCGAGATCGAGGCCCGCTCCGTCATCACTGACCTCCAGCTCCACCCAGGCACCGGCAGATCGCGCCCGCAGCAATACCGTTCCCCGCCGGGCCTTGCCGGCGGCGATCCGGCTGACTTCGTCTTCGATGCCGTGGGCCACGGCATTTCGCAATAGATGGATCACCGGATCTCGGATCGCATCCAGGACCCCCCGATCGAGCTCCGTTTGACCTCCCTCGATATGAAATTGTGCCTTCTTGCCGCTGACCCGGCAGGCCTGGCGAACCACCCGGGAAAATACGGTGGCCAGGCTCTGCAACGGCACCATCCGAAGCTGGCGAGCCATCTCGCGCAGCTCGCGGGCGAATTTATTTTGTCGATCCTGCCCCTGAGAGATGCTTCGATTGAGATTTCGGGTGGTGTTCAACAGGGATCGAAACTTCTCATCCTTGCGCATCTGCGGGAATTCATCTCGCAGTTGATTCGCCGTCTGCAACAACTGCCGCACCAGACCGGACTGGTAGTGAGCCGCCCGTCCGCTGATGGAGACTTCCGCCGACAACCCCATCAAACGGTCCAACTTCTCCGTTGACACCCGCACCGTCTCCCCCACCGGGGTTGCCGTCCCGGGGTCGGAGTCGGCCTCGTCTTCTTGCTCCTCTTCTTCGGCTTCATCCATCGAAGCCGCGCCCTGTGCGCTGTCGCGACCTTCGGTCCCTCTTTTCTCGTCTCGATGCGTCTCGGTGGACTCGGTGGACTCGGCGTCGGCAACCCCGCCGTCGCCTTCGTTGAGCCCCTCCGAGCCTCCCTCCAGGACCTGGGCCACCTTCGCTGCGTAGGCGTCGAGGACAGCGCTCAGATCCTCGTTGGGATTGAAGAAACGCTTCTCCAACAACAGACAGCCCCGGCGGGCCAGCCCCACGATCCGATCGTCGAGCTCGTGGCCGGAGCGTAGCGCACTGAATAGATCCTCGAGAATATGGGTGATCCGGGCCACTGCCTTGGCCCCCACCATTCGCGCCGCCCCCTTCATATTGTGGCTGAGCTGAAACGCCTCTCGCACGTCCCATTGTCCGGGAGCCCCATCGAGCAGACGGGTCAGCTCTTCGAGATGCTCTCCAACCTCGTCGTGAAAGACCGCCAGAATTTCGTCGTCTAAGGTCATCTCGAACTCTACGTTGCGGAAACCGCGGATTGGAGTTGCTCGCTGAAGTCCTTGAGCTGCGAGGCGTATTCTTCGAGTTGGCGCACCCCGGCGGCGCTCTCGGTGGTCGCCTTCTCGATACTGGTCATCGCCCGCGTGATCTGATCGATCCCCGATAGCTGTTCATTGCCCGTAAGCTTGATCTGGATCGCCGCCTGGGCGCTGTCGTCGATCACCTCCGACAGCTCCTGGATCTTTCCACCCAGATTCTCCACCAGCTCCGAGCCCTCTTCGACGCGCTTGGTTCCCTGCTCGGTGACCATCACTGCCGAATTGGACGACTTTTGAATCTCCGCCACGATCTTTCGAATTCGCCGGCTGGCAAGCTTGGATTGCTCGGCCAATGCTTTGACCTCACTGGCGACCACGGAGAACCCCTGACCTGCGTCGCCGGCCTTCGACGCCTCGATGGAGGCGTTGATGGCCAGCAGATTGCATTGCTCGGCGATGGCGCCCACGCTATCGGTGATCTCTCCGATCTGGACGTTCTTTTCGCTCAGGTGAAGGATATTTTCCGCGATCTCCTCCACCTCGTCGCGGATCCGTCCCATCGCCGCGATGCCCTCCTTTACGATTCCCAGAGCGTCTACCGAGGCCATCTGGCTCTGTTCGGCCACCTCCGCCACCGCTGCCGCTCGATCCGCCGCGGCCCGGGAGGTCTGCCCCAGCTCACTGGTGGTGGTCGTGGTCTCGCTGACCGACGCCGAGGTCTGCTCCAACGCCACTCCCTGTTGATGTACGGCGGCCAAGATCTCCTCGCCCAGAAGTTCTGCCCGGTTCGCCAGATCGGCGATGGTTTCGCGGTCCCTTCCCCTCCGAAAGACCAGGCCTGCAAACAGCAGCAGCGCCAGGACAACCATGACCAGCCACAGCGTCTCACCCCGTCGCCGTTCCATCAGGACCGTCAACACTTCGGCCTGCCCCAGGTGAGCCTCCCTCTCCAGCTCATCGAGCCCCTGGTGAAGACTGCTTCGCCTCTCTTCGACCCCCCTTCGGTGGGCTTCGAAATCGAAGGCCGCTTCTTCGGAGACAGCCGAGAAGAACTGGTGGACCTCCCGCACATAGGCGTCGTGCTCTTGCTCGATCCTCTCGATCCCCTCTGCGACGAAGGATATCCCTCCGGACTGCTCCTCCTCACCACCCATCGTCTCCACCTGCTCCAGGATGCGGTGAACACGGCTATTGAAGGCGTCGAATTCTTCACGAAGCTCTTCGTAGTCCGTCTCCTGGACTATCGCTGCGGCTTCAACCCGGCCGACCTCTGCATCGACCTCCGTCTCCTCTCCGGAATCCTGTAGCTCACCGACCCTCTCCTCGCGGGGCTCTTCTTCATCCAACTCCAGGGGTTCCGGCTCATCATGCTCCTCCTCCGACGACGGCGAACTCTGCTCTTCCTCGGGTTGCTCCTCCGAAGCCTCCATCGCCGGCGCCTCCGAGGGCAACGCCGCCCACTCCAACTCCCCCAGCACCAGCGCCCGCTTCACGACCAGATGCTGCGCCTCCAGGACCGACGCCAACTCTCGCTGCAGGGGAGATAGGACCTCCTGTTGTCGCTCCAGGCGTTGCAAGTCGTCGTTCACGGTCCCCGACGCCCGGTGGTAGGCGAACAGGCTGCTCAAGCCCAAGAGCAGCACCACTGCCGCCACCAAGAACCTTCCTCCCCTGGATGTCGACCACCCTTTCATGGTTGCAACTTCCCATCGCCGAAGGTTCGTCCATGACTCATCTGGCTTTCCAATAGAGCGTCTCCTGCGGAAATAGCTTCGTACTCTCCCTGTTACTGCGGACTTTTCGAGGTTTCCGATGCCTTCTATGTAATTGAGCCCAGTCGTTCAAAGAGTTCTTCGACGTCGATGATATTGAGGACATCTCTGGTGACGTGAGAGACGAAAGGTAATTTCTTCTGCTCTCCTTCGTCATGGAACTCATCGCGATAAACCGCACGTGGTCCGATGACCTCATCGATGCGAAGTCCCAGACTTCGCTCGCCCTCTCGGATAATGAGGGCCATCGTCGACTCTCGATGCTCCAAGGAGCGAGCATTGCCGAAGAAAAGAGCGTGCAAATCAAATAGGTTGTGACACTCGCCGCGGACCTGAAACAGCCCCTCCACAGGAGAATTCGCCCCCGGGATCTTGGTCACCGCCACCCGGCGTACCTCGCGGGCACAGCGCATCGGCAGCCCGAGGCGGACGTCGGAGCGATCCACGACAATGACGTCCAACAGGTGCTGGCGTTGCTCTCTCTTGCGCTGGCGCAAGGCGAGAGCTTTCGCTCTTTCTTTGAGCACCTGCTCTACGTCTTCTACGCCTGCCGACTCCGCGTAGATACTTTCTTCGCTCATCTGGGATTGCCTTTGACTCAGATCTCGGTTCCAGTCTTCGACAGGGGCTCACCCTCTTCGTCGGACTCCGGCAGCCGGGCCACATTTCGCCATTCCCGCTGAGCGTCTTCACTTCGCCCCAGCCCTTCATAGGCCACGGCCAACCACTGGCGATAAGCACGCTCGCGGGGCTCGAGAAAGACGCATTGTTTGAATAGGGTCACCGCTTCTTCGACTCGCCCCAAATTCAGCAAGATCACTCCCCGAAGTAGCCGCGCGCAGACCGGTAGGGGCACGGAGAGCTCTTCAAGCCGCGACAATGCCTCGACGTATCTTCCCCGATCTGCTTCGGCTTGCGCCTGGGCGATCAACTTTTCGAACGCCCCATCCTCGGCGGCCTCCTCCTTCTTCCTATTCACTGCGTTCGACTTCGGCGAAGAGGCGTTCTCCTCGGTGTGGGACGCCGAGTCTTTGCGCCTACGACGTCTCGGCGGCTGGTGCTTCGGCGAAGGCCTCTTCTTGATCTCCGCCCACGCTCCCTTCGACAGGGTCTTGGAGGTGCTCGACCTTGCCCGCTTCTTACCCTTCGTCGAGGACAACCGGCGTGGCTCCTCATCGCTGACACGACGCAGGGAGAAGAGGATCGCCTCGTCGTCAATTTGCTTTCTCCACCCCTCGCCGAGTTGGACTGGATCCGCTGGACCCACGAAGAGCAACCCGTCTTCTACCAGAAGGTCCGTCAACCGCTTTACTACCTGGGCGATCCGATCGGCGGTCCAGTAGATCGCCACGTTGCGAAAGAAAATGGCGTCGAACAACCCTGCTTTCGGAAGCGCCGTCTTCGCCAGGTTCACCGTCTGAAAACAGGTAATGGGCCGAAGATCTTCGCCTACCGCCGTCGTATCTTCGCGCTGCACGAAAAATTCGTCGTATCCTTTCAGCCCGTGGCGCACCGACCATGTGCGGTAGCGCCCTCGGCGCGCCTTCGCGATCCGGGCACCATCGATGTCCCAGCCCAATACCTCGGCCTGGTTGCGCTGTGATCCGTAGGCACGGGCCAACACCGCCGCCGCCGACCACGCCTCCTCGCCGGTGGCGCATCCGGCACATAGCACCCGGCATGCCGCCCGCCGCTCCCGCCTTTGCCGGGCCAGTCTTCCCAACACTTCGTAGTGGCCGTAATGGCGAAAAAAGTAGGTCTCCCCTACGGTCAGACCGCTGATCATCGCTGCCCACTGCCCGCCGTCGCGCAATAAACGCTGAAATCCCTCTTTGAGCGGGCCATCCCCTGCGGCATTGCGCAACGCACTGCGTATCAAGTAGCGCCGATGGGCAGGGGTCAACACCCCTGTTCGCAGGTGGATCAACTCCGACATCTCGTCGACTACGGCTTCCTCCGAAGCATTCACATCGCCTCCCCCGAAATGGGTATCTCTGCCTGCTCTTCCAGGATGAACTCTCGGCTCAGCCGCTCTACGGACAGCAAATACTTTACGCGACCGCCGGACTCGGAGATGGTCCCCGACAAGAAGGGGGTCTGAGCGATCCCCTTCGATGGCGGCGTCACACCCTGCGGAGAGAGAAGATCCACATCGCCCAACTCATCGACCAAGAAGGCGCTCCGCGTCGACGCATCCACAAGAACCATCATCTGATGAAGACCCAACGTCGACGTCCTCTTTTTCTCCAGCCTTTGTCCAAGATCGATGAGGGGCACCACCTCGCCACCTACGTCGATGCACCCCAGCACCCATGATGGCGCCTCCGGTAAACGCTGGGGCCACACCAGGGAGAGCACTTCCACGATCGGAGACACTGGAAATAGGTACCATGAGCCTTCTACCCGAACTTCGAGCACGAAAAACGGCTCTTGCGGAAGGGGCTCACTCCTCACTTCCAGTTGGCGACGCAAGGCCAGTAGCTGCGACTCCAAGTTCTGGATCTGTTCGCGAAGATCTTCGGGAATGGTGGGACAGGAAATTCTTTCGGACATCTGCGAACCCATACTGCGACTGAACCGCTCTGGACAGTCAGGGTTGAACGAACTGCTACGGCTCGAACGCCTGCCTGTTGAGAGCAAGCGTTCGAAGGAAGTGGCACCACTCGGTGGCGCTTAGCAAAGCAGCACCGGCGAAAAATGGTGTGAGACTTCTGTCGGACACCACGAGTGATCACAACCTATTCGAGTTGCAGAATCGCGTCTGTAGAGGGCACCCTACAAAACTTTGCCAACTGATCTAGATCATATCGCAGCATTGCGCGTGTTCGCATCGGGCAGGGGGGCGTCGCATCAACTACCACCACCCCTCCTCAGCGAGCTCCGACTTTTGTTCGGCCAACGACTCCAACCCCAGATCCGAATATTCCCGGGCGGCCTGTGTGAACCGATGAGCCCGCCGGGTATGCTCCTTCTGTGCGCGGCGGTGGATTGACGCCCCTACGTCCTCCCAGCTCTTCGCGATCCAAAGGCCCACGGACGGTCGCCCCCGGGCCCCGGGCATCACCCCGGAGTGAACGACGATATACTCTCCGCAGTCCCAGGCCCCGAATTCCTCATATATAACATCTATCGCTGTGCATTGATGGAGCTCCAGATGAGTCTGCACCGCCTCTTCCCACGGCATCATCCGCACCATTCCTTGCGAGGTGGTCTCGAAAAACGGCGTATAGGGTTCGACATGAAACTGCAGCCCCCCAACGCGCCCATTTTCGGCATCCACCATGGCCGTCGCCCTCACCGGATCGGCGCCGGTGACGGCCAGCCCATGACGCAGCCGCGAGCACTTCAGGTTCCCCGCCTTTCCCTGTTGCTCGAATTCCCCCCTGCAAAGGGAATCGAGCTCTGCAGCCTCCTCGCCAATGCGCTCCATCCACTCATCC
Source organism: Myxococcales bacterium (assembly GCA_007131755.1). GTDB lineage: Bacteria > Myxococcota_A > Bradymonadia > Bradymonadales > Bradymonadaceae > SLJM01. Next base: position 12,671 of record SLPW01000198.1, read on the forward strand.
ATCTCCGGGTTGGAAAAGGCCATCAACGGCCCCTCCCACACCACCCAGGACAGGGCGATGACTCCCACCCCGATCGCTATGGCGGCCGTATTCGTTCTCCTCGGCATCGTTTCCCATAGACGTCGCACATCCATACGCTCCCTCCTGGCGATTGGGTACTACGACCTAACTTCCGCGTGGACGGCGAACCTAAGCAGCTTGCGCGAAATTTCACGTCATTTGCCGATCCTGGGATCCCCGAGATCCCCCATCGCTTTTTTCAAACGCTGGTAACCATCCCAACTACGTTCGCCCCGCCCATTGTGGTATGCCACGTCACAATCCCGGGTCCTGGTCGTCTTCGACGCAGCCGGCTGCAGCGACGAAAGGAGCAACGAAAGCTCCAGGGTGAATACGTGTTTCTTCCCTCTTCGTGTCTACCTTTGTGGCCTGCAGGACCCGGGGGCTGTGAACTCCCGGTGGATTCCCCGAACCCTTCGCTGTACCTTCTGATAACAATGGCCGGTCTTCTCTCCGATTACGAATTGTGCGAAACGCTCTATGAAAGCGAGCGCACCACCGTATACCGGGCTCGCCACACCGAAAGCGGGCAATCGGTGATCCTGAAGTTGCTCTCCAAACCCCGGCCCTCCCCACACGACGCCTTGAGCTTTCGGCGCGAGGCAGAGATCGCCGACGCCCTGCATGGAGAGCACTTCGTCGATATCGTCGACGTGCGCCAGGCCGACGAAGGGTTCATGATTGTCCAGGAGGATATTGGCGCAGAGTCGCTCGACAAGACGCTCCAGAAGAGGCGCTTTGGGCTTGAGACCTTTCTTAAGATCGCCCTCGAGATCGCCGAAGCTCTCGATGAACTTCATCGCCAGGGGATTATCCACAAGGACCTCAACCCCTCCAATATCATCTGGAATCCCGCAACGCTTCAGGTCAAGCTCATTGACTTCGGCCTGTCCACTCGAAGGCGCCGCGAAGCGCCCGATTCCGGCCCTCCTCAGCACACCGTCGGCACTCTTCCCTATATCTCTCCGGAACAGACCGGACGCATCGATCACGTCATCGATCACCGCACGGACTTCTACTCTCTGGGGGTCTCCCTATACGAGTTGTGGAGCGGTCGGCTCCCCTTTGAAGCCGACGACCCGGCAGCGATGATCCACAACCACCTGGCCCGCTCTCCGCCGCCGCTGGAGGAGGCCCGCTCCGACACCCCTCATCAGCTGGCGCGTCTCATCGCAAAATTGATGGCCAAATCCGCCGAGAAACGCTACCAGCAAGCAGCCGGACTCTACGCCGATCTGGCCACCTGTCTCGAGCAGTGGCGCAGCGAAGAAAAGATCGACGAGTTCGACCTGGGTCGAAGAGATATCAGCGACAAGCTCGACCTGCCTCGACAACTCTTCGGGCGCGACGACGAATTGGCACTGCTCAAAAGTGACTTTCGAAAATGCGAGCGCGGTGGCCGCCGTCTTCGGCTCCTCCATGGAGACTCGGGGGTCGGAAAATCAGCACTGCTACATCGTTTCCAATCCCATCTCCCCACCTCCAGCAGGGGACTGGCCGTCGGTGTTTTCGACTCCGACGAGTCCTCTCCTTACGAGGTGATCGGACAGTTGCTCGATGATGTGGTCACCGAGCTGTTGGCAGGAGACGATCTTCGCCTGTCACGTCTGCGCCATCAGATGAAGAGCGTTCTGGGGGACGACGCCGCCCTGGTGGCGGAACTCGTCCCTTCTGTGCGACGCCTGATGGAAGGCGACGTCGTCCCACCATCGATGAATGCACAGGAAGCTCGCCATCGCTTTCGCCACGCCATCTCCGGTTTCGTCGCCCTGTTATGCGATCACTTCCATCCCCTGGTGCTGGTCCTCGACGATTTGCAGTGGATCGATCGAGCCTCTCTGGAATTGTTGCAGTGGCTGATGTGCGACGAGGAGATCTCTCATCTCCTCATCATCGGAGCCTATCGAACGAAAGAGGTCGATGGCGATCATCCTCTGCAAAACCTGATCGGACTGTTGCGCGATCGCGCTCAACAGGTGGAGATCACCGAGCTCGCTCCGCTGGACCGCTTCACCCTTCGCCAGTGGGTCGCCGCAGCCCTTCACGAAGAACCGGAAGGTCTGGAGACGATGGCCGATCTCGTCTACGACAAGACCGGCGGCAATCCCTATTTCGCCGGCCAATTCCTCGCCGATCTACACCGCCGCTCCCTTCTGTGGTTCGATGACGACGAGCATCGATGGCGGTGGGACACAATTGAGATCGCCACCGCTCCGGTGACGGAGAATATCGTCGATCTGTTGACCCGTCGCATCGACACCCTGGACGACGACACCCGTACCTTGCTGCAATACGCTTCACTTCTCGGCAGACGCTTCTCCCTTCACGATCTGGAAGTCGTCTGCGAGACTTCTGCGACACAAGCCCTGGCGCTACTGGAGCCGGCTATCGACGGTCACCTCGTGGTGCCCGTGTCGGAGTCGTCGTCGACGGCCTTCCCCGACGTCGAGATGGCCACTTTGTCCACGGAACTTGTCTTTGCCCACGACCGGGTACGAGAGGCACTGAAGCGGTACTTCAGCGACGACGAACTTCCCGTAGCCCATCTTCGCATCGCCCGTCTGCTGCGATCGAGGTTGGGCGACGACGAACCTGCCAGGGGCACCCTCTTCGCGGCGGCAAATCACTTTCGCCACGCTCTGCAGTCCATCGACGATGACGCCGAGCGCGTCGAGGTGGCTCGCCTGTTATTGGAGGCCGGACGGCGTTCTCTGCAGGCTCAGGCGCCGGCCAAGGCTTCGCTTCACTTTCAGGCTTGTTCCCGCTTGCTGGGCGACGAGCACTGGGAGAGCCAACCAGAAATCCTTCGCTCACTATACGTCCACTGGGGCCGCGCCGAATCACTGCTCGGTCACTACGATCAGGCCGAAGCGCTGGCTCGCCAGGGGCTGCGTCAGGTCGACGATCCCGTCGACACCACCCCCTTCTACATCACCGTCATCCGCCAGTTGACCCGTCGCACGGAATTCGAAGATGCCCTGGCCACTGCCCGAAGGGCACTTCGCCCCTTTGATATCACCATCGCCAGCCAACAACTCGACGTGGCGTTGATGAGAGAGCTTGGCCGGATCGAAGAACGACTGGCCGAACTCGCCGTCGATTCCATCGCCGACATCCCCGTCGTCGAAGACGACAGAGCCGACGCTGCGCTGGCTCTGTTGTCGTCGCTGCAACCCGTGGCCGGAATGCTCGATCGTCGCCTCCTGCTTCTGGTAGGCCTCCACGGTACGTCCATCACCCTCGACGTGGGCATCCGACCGCAGTCGGTCACGGGGCTGGCCATGTACGCGGCGACCCTGTGCGGCATCGGAGAATACAAACGAGGTTATGAGATCGGCCAACTGGCCATCGACCGCGCTCGCGCCTTCGGCAACCAATCCCACTTCGCTCACACGGCCTTTACCTTCGGCGCCCTCATTCTGCCCTGGTGCCGGCATCTCGACGGTAGCCTCCCCATCTTAGAGCAGGGACTACAGGCGGCCCAGCGCTCCGGAAATCATCTCTTTTCGGGCTATAACGCCATCTTCCTGGCCATGCACCACTTTGCGCTGGGCCACCCCTTAGAAGAGATGGAAAGGGAGATCACACGCAGCCTGGATCTGGGGCGACAATTGAGGCATCACGCCGTAGAAGACGCCGCACATGCCTACCGCCTCGTGTTGAGAAATCTTCGGGGCAAGACGACTTCCGTCGATGACTTCTCCAGCGATGACTTTCCCTCCGGCGATGCACTCATCGAGCATTGCAACGCTCGCGGAAATCACGTCACGGCCGCCATCTTTCGCTTTCTCCGCGCTCAGGTGTCCTACCTATTGGGTGACTCCCGGGCAGCGCTGGAGGACCTGGAGATCGTCGAGGCTGAGCTCGACCTGTTGCTGGGTACCTATGACAATGCTCAACACCCCTTCTGGCAAGCTCTTGCCAGCGCCGATGTCGCCCTGCACACCGACGACGAAGAAGAGCGAAGCCGCCTTCGAGCTTCGCTGGACGCTCTTTACGAGCAATTGAGCCGCCTGGCCGAGCAATGTCCGGAAAACTTCCTCCATAAGGAACGGCTCGTCGCCGCCGAAATGGCACGGCTGGACTCGGAATTTGAATCGGCCATGCACCTATACGACGAGGCCATCGCCGAGGCCCGGCAACAGGCCTTTTTTCAACTCGAGGCGGTGGCCAACGAACGAGCCGCACTCTTCTGGCAATCCCATGCCAAGCCAGAATTCGCCCTGCCCTACCTCTCCCACGCCCGCGACGGCTACAAATTATGGCGCGCAGATCGAAAAGTGACGCTTCTCGAAGAAGTCCACGACCTGCGGGGGAGCCGCGCCGACTCCGACTCCGCCATCACCAGCAACAAGACCACCGGAAGCGGAGCCATCGACGTCATCAGCGTCTTCAAGTCCTCGGAACTCATCGCCAGCCGCCTCGATCGGGACGAACTGCTTTCCACTCTCCTGCAGGTGACCCTGGAAAACGCCGGTGCCCAGCACGCAGCCTTTATTATCTGCGAAGAAGGAGAACTCTTCGTCTCCGTCGAAGGAAGGATTGACGAAGAACCGACGCACCATCAGGACCGCCCGCTTCCGCTCGAAAAGTGGACCGGCGGAGCCCGCTCTATCGTGCGCTATGTCCACCGCACCGCCGAGCCGGTGGTCCTTCGAAGACGCAGTCGTCAATCCCCCTTTCGCTCCGACCCTTATCTCAAACACCACCGACCCCGCTCGCTCCTATGCTTGCCTGTCGCCGAAGATAGCGAGCTTCGCGGTGTCCTCTATCTTGAGAACGATCTCGTCGACGAAGCTTTCACCGAAGAGCGCACGCGGGTCCTGGAGATTTTGGCCGGCCATATCGCCGTCGCCCTGAGCAAAGCCCGCCTCTACGCCCGACTCCAAGAGGAAAAGGAGCGCTTTCGTCAACTGGCCGAGAATATTCAGGAGGTCTTCTGGCTGATGGACTGCTCTTCAAAGTCCATCATCTATGTCTCCCCGGCCTACGAGTCCATCTGGGGGCGTCCCGTGCCCCCCGAGCCACTGTCCATCACAGACTGGCTCACTCCCGTGATCTCCAAACAACGGCGCCGCGTCGGCGAAGCGCTCAAAGACGCCGCCCTCACCGGCGACTACGACCAGTCCTTCCAGGTGGAGCGACCCGACGGCAGCCGCCGCTGGATTCGCGACCGTGGATTTCCCATCCGCGACCGTTCAGGACGGATCTTTCGCGTCGCCGGGGTGGCCATGGATATCACCTCCGAGCGCGAGGTGGCCCGCATGAAAGACGAGCTTCTGTCCATCGTCAGCCACGAACTGCGCACCCCCCTGACTCCCATCATCGGTGTCTTCTCCATGCTCGACGAAAAGCTGGGCGACCAGGTCTCCGACGATACCGCCGAGATGGTCCACCTCGGCCTGCGAAATAGCCGTCGCCTGCTTCGCCTCGTCGAAGATCTGCTCGACGTCCAGCGCTTATCCCGGGGGGAAATGGGCTTTGACTTCGAGATCTTCGACGCCTGCGAACTCGTCGAGGAGGCCGTTCAATTTCAACAACCCGTCGCCCAGGCCAGAGATGTGGAGCTTCGCTTTTTCGACTGGTCCCAGCCCCTGATGGTGCACGCCGACCGCGATCGCCTCCTGCAGGTGATTCGTAATCTATTGTCTAACGCCATCAAATTCTCCCACCGCGGCAAACCTGTGGACGTCGAGCTTCGCCGTCTCGACGGCCGCCTCCAACTTGCCATCGCCGATCGGGGCCCGGGGATCCCCGGTGAGCTCCACGACAAGGTCTTCGAAAAATTCACCCAGGCCGACTCTTCCCTGACTCGCCGCCACGGCGGCACCGGACTGGGCCTGGCGATTGCCCACTCCATCGTCCAGAAGCTCGACGGCGAGATCTACTTCGAAAGCCGCCTCGGCGAAGGCACCACCTTCTACGTGGAGTTGGAGTTGGCCCAAGAGGATTAGCCCACGTCACGTCGACCCCCCTCGCAGATCTCTTCGCCGCAAGGCGCGGCTGCGTCGAGCAACCAAAATTTGACATTGCCCCCCCCACTACTGCAATATTGGCAGTATAATGATGCCCTCTTACGGGGAAATTTTCTCTCCCAAGTCACCTCTCGTCGACGAGTCGTCCCCATGCATTTGCCACTCTCGCGCATCCTCGCCATTGCCACCGTCGTTGCGTTGTTATTTTTCTCCGCTACCGCCTGCGATGGCCTCTTCTCCGATCTCGATGAACTCGATCCCCCGGACGGATCCGATCTCGACGCCGGCGACGATGGCGACGCCGACGCCGACGTCGATAGCGACTCCGGCGATGATGAC
>SLPW01000008.1 GCA_007131755.1 Myxococcales bacterium
ATCTTGCTCTTCGACGAGGCCACCTCGTCGCTGGACTCCGAGTCCGAACAGGAGATTCTCGACGCCCTTGCCCGCCTCGCCGAAAATCAGACCACCCTCGCCATCGCCCATCGCCTCTCCACCATTACCGACGCCGACCATATCGTCTTTCTCGAACAGGGCTCCGTCGTCGAACAGGGCACCCACCAGCAGTTGCTGGAGCTTGGCGGACGCTACGCCGAACTCTGGCGAATTCAGGCCGAGGAACTCCAGGAGGACGCTGAGAAACGCTAAACGCTGAGGGCTGCACGCTGAACGCTGAACGCAGTACGCTGCACGCGGTACGCTGAACGCTGAACGCTGTGCACTGAACGCAGTACGCTGAAGAGTTCTGCGGAAGGGACGCTGTGGCGCGGTAAAGCAGGCGACCCGACGCGAGCCAACACCAGTTCGATTCCAGCCTCACACGTCATAGGGATTTTCAGCGCGACAGCGTAATGCCGTGTGCTCTTTCGCGCGTTCGCGTCCAGCGCTGCCGCGTTCCGCCCTCAACGCTCCCGCGTTCCGACTCCAGCGATCATTTCCGCGCCGATACCGCCCACTCTTCGGCCAACTGCCGCCACTCCACGAGCAGGAAATCAGGCTCTTCGGAAGGAGCGCTCATGCACTCAGAGATGCCCGATGTCACGGGAAGCCAACTCATCGCCCCGCCCACCCGGTCGACAAACCGACTGATGCGACCGTCCCCCTCGACGACGTCGATGGGATCGATGATATTGAAAAGACAGGGATTTCTGCTTCCTGTGATCGCCTGAGCTTCATCGCGCTGCCAGTAAAATAAGGAGCGCGACGTCCACAGATAGGTGAAGGGATAGACCGTGGGGTTGTCGCGCCAGCCGGCGATGCGCTCGGTGTCCACCCGGTAGTGTTTCTCCCGGTGAGCCGATACATGCAGCGCCCGATCCAATGCCCCCTGGGCCGTGTGAAGATGGCCGTCGCGCGCCTCGCCATAGAGTCCGCGCTCGTCGGCGTCGACGTAGTCATAGAGCGCACGCACCTGAAGCGCGCGAAGGGCCGTGATCTCGGCGGCGTCGCGAATCTCCTCGTACAACACCAGAGCATTGGCCGGCACGTCATCGCGTAGCTCATCGAGCTCCCGGCGAAGCTCCGCAAAACGCTCTTCCATGGCCACCAGCAGGGGCTGGATCTCTGACCTATAGGTATCTCGCTCAAAAGAACGACTTCGAAGCTGGACCGGGCTGTAGCGATCGGGCTGCATCCTCCCCTTCTCCTGTCCCAGACGATCCGCCACGGCATGGGAGATATCATCCCAGGTCTCCCACCCCTGCAGATAACCCTGGCCGTTTCGGCGCGCGACTTTTCGCGGCTCTGCCCCGTCGAAGCGCCCCTCGATCAACAGCTTCTGCTGCACATCGATATACTCCACCAGCCAATCCACCAGCGGCTCCCCGGCATCTTCAAACACCCTCTCTACAGGCTCCAGGAGTTCGCGCAACGCCTCTTCGTCCGTAGCCAACTCCACATGGGGATCCCAGGCCCCCCGGGCGGTCACCACCTCCTGAATCCAATACCCCCACTCCCAGCCCGACGAGAAGATGAACTGCCCGTCCATCATCGAGCCCTCGTGCTCCCCTCGACCTAATTTTCCGGCCTCCTCGTCGCCCGCCAGAAGTCGCAGGTCATGAATCCTGCGCGAGGCATATACGGGCAAGAACAACGGCACGTCGACGTCGAAGCTCACCCAATACGCCGTCTCCGGATACCATACGGTGGGACGGCTCCCCGCCGTCCACTGCAAGAACTCTCGAATATGCCCGAAATCCTCGTTTCCGTACGTCGGCGCCGGATCACTGAGGCTATAGTGCTGCACCGTATGGGGAAGCACACCGAGACGCTCGTCGGCAAATTTGGGCAAGAAATTGAAATTGATGGGCTCGCCAGTATCGGGATTTGCGAAATCATCGGCGTATTGGCCCGTCGAGGTATGGATCTTCATATACGTCGTCGCCCCGTACTCCTCATGGGAGTACTCGGCCATGGCGTTCATCCACGCCAGCATTCTCTCATCTTCGACCTGCGTAAACTCCGTGGTCCCCGGCTTCGTCGTCAGATAGTCGAAGCCGGCCTGCATCACGTGGGACACCCCTTCTTCGATCTGGCGAACCTCGTCCTCCATCGACCCCGTGGAGCGGATCAGCCGCGCCGAATTCTGCTGCTGAAGTCGAATCGGCACCGACAACCCCACCTCCAGCCCGAATTCATGGGCTCGCTCCACCACCTGAGTGATGCGATCGATGCGCTCCTGGGAATTCGCGAAATCCATCCAACTATCGGCGGCCAGCCACACCCACTGCACGCTGGCCTGACCATTGGCCAGCAGCCACTCCAGCAACTGATCCCATTCGTCGAGCATCGCCTCCCAGCCCTCTTCGTCCTCCGGCCCCTTCGGCCCCCACCCCTGCAAGAGATCCGAAAACTCCGTGGGATGCATCGTATGAAGATGAAGTCCTCTCACCGGCCACCTGGGCGCCGTCGCTCGATCTACTGACGGCGCCTGACCTGGAAGAGCCAGCGGCACCGTCGGCTCCAGGGGATGCAAGAATCCAAACCCCAGCTCCTCCAACAGGGCATAGGCGCCGTACAACGCGCCCACATCGGCTGCTCCCGAACGGGCCGTGCCGCTTCCCCTCACGGCGATCAGCGACGCCTCGCCAACCTCCCCGCTTCGAAGGACATAGCCCTCCTCTCCCAACTCCTGGGCCTCCTCGGGCTCGATGAGCGCTCTCGTCACCGGCGTATCACCGATCCCGATCGCCAATACGTCCGCGTCGATCTCCTCCACGGCCACAGCCGAATCCACGACCTCCACGGGCTCCGTCGACACCGCCTCCAGATGAACTTCGAGCTTCGCCCGTACTGGTTCGGCTACCTCATCGCCGAATTGCACCACCACCGGACGGCTCTCCAACCTCTGGGCAGCAAGCCTCCTCTCCTCCTCGAAGTCCACCCCGTCGAGATCACTGGTGACCTCAAAGGGCGTCGGAGTTCGCGGCTCCCCGGGCAGCGACGAGCCGGACACGCCCAGATAGACGTTGGCCGCTGCGAAAGCCAAAATTGGAGCAATGGCCAACCACCGCTTGCGAAAGACAAGGAGGCGAGACAGTGCATTTTTCATCGAAGACCCGCGTGTGTGAAAAGTGAGGATAATGAGAACTCCACCCACCAAGCCAACCGTTCCCCGGCCTGCGCCTATTCCGATATTTGTGAATTTCTACTGTATTATCAAACACTTACACCCCACCCACAACCAGCCCGGAGCCAGCAATAACGCTGCCACACAGCAGTTCACCCTGGTCCTGAACACGCAGGTAGCCGTCGATGACCAACACCCGATTCCTGTCACCTCGGACGTAACCGTTCAGGATAGCCCCCCTAACCACAGGCATGCAGGGAACGGACATCCTCCCCGCCAACGCAGCCCTGAACTGCGCTTAAATCAAAGGAAAGCCGGTCTCGGGGTCGGGGTCGAGGTCGATTCCGAGGTCGATGACGGCCTAGGAGTTTGAGGATGTGCATCAATTCAAACGACTCTTCCAAAAAAATATGCGCAACTCAGTTCCGCCAACGGGGGAGGGTGTTCGTTCTTGGGCTTATTCGGAGCGGAGTAGCTCTATCCCAACTGGATGCCCTCGACGCCGACCGCCACATTTTCTAAAAATCTCCACGTCGGCGCCTACACTCCGTAGGCAGTGCATATGATGAAGGCCCTCAACGCACGGGAATCGATCGATGGTCTGGTGGCTCGAAGCTCTGACGGCAGCGGCGCCGATCGCCGTCATCCTGGTGGCGATGGTCTTCTTTCGACGCTCGGCGGCCTTCGCCGGCATCCTCGGCCTGGTCTTGACGGTCCTGCTGACCGTCGTCTACTTCGGATTTCCCGAGCTCACCGCCCTTGAGCGCCCCGTCATCGCCGGTCTCACCGGCTCTTTTTCCGAGGCCGGATTTACGGCCATCACCATCCTGTGGATCATCTTCGGGGCGCTCTGCCTGCACCAACTCCAGATGCAGACCCGGGCCATCAACTCCCTTCGCAGCAGCCTCGGGGCATTGTCCGACGACCCACGGCTCATCGCCGTGTTGATCGCCTGGTTTTTCGCCCTCTTTCTCGAAGGCGCCGCCGGCTTCGGAACCCCCATCGCCCTGGCAGCCCCCTTTCTGGTGGGCTTTGGTTTTTCGCCCCTGCAGGCCGTAACCATCGCGCTTATCGGCCACTCCGTGGGCGTATCCTTCGGTGCCGTGGGCACGCCCATCATCCCCCAGCTCGCCATCACGGACTGGACCCCGGTCCAGATCAGCGGCGCCACGGCTGACTTCCACGCTCCCATCGGGGCGGTGATGCTGGCCATTGTCCTCTTTCTGGTCACTCGCAAGGCCCGTGAAGAAGGCGCCGACATGGAGCCCATCGCCGGCTGGTTCATCCTCGCCGCAGCGGGATTTCTGATCCCCATGTGGCTCATCGCTCGCAACGTGGGGCCGGAATTGCCGACCATGGGAGGTGCCGTCATCGGCGCCGCCCTCTTCGTCGTCGCTCTGCGACTCTTTCATAAGACCAATGGCTCTGTTGCCGTTGACGAGCACTCCGACGATCAGGACGAAGCGAAGATGCCGCTCTGGCGGGCCGCCTCCCCCTATCTGGTGGTCATCGCCCTCATCCTGGTGACCCGACTCATCGGCCCCGTTCAATCGGCCTTGATGGCCGTCGAACTCTCCTGGGAGCTCTTCGGCCAATTTCAGGGAACATTTCAGCCCCTCTATCATCCGGGGACCATTCTGGTGACGGGATTTCTCGTCGGCGGACTCCTCCAACACGCCGACCGCTCGGACTTCAAAGAAGCGACCCTGAAGGCGTTGAAGATGCTCGTGCCGGTCACGATCGCCCTGGTGGCGATGCTCGCCATCTCCCGTGTGATGGTTCACGCCCAGATGATCGACATCCTGGCCGACGCCGCCGCCATGCTGGCCGGGGGTAGCTGGCCGGCCTTCGCCCCCGTTGTCGGCGCCCTGGGAACCTTTGTCACCGGCTCGGCCACGGCCTCGAACATCCTCTTTACGGACTTTCAGATCGCCACGGCCGACCGGCTCGACTTTGATGAACTCCGACTCATCGGCGCCCAGGGATTCGGCGCCGCTGTGGGCAATATCGTCTGCCCCCACAATATCATCGCCGGCTGCGCCACCGTGGGAATCGCCGGCCGCGAAGGAGAGGTCCTGCAACGGACCCTCGGCGCCTGCGCCATCTATCTCATCCTCGGCGGAGCCCTTGCGTGGTTGATCGTTTCGTGACCATCACTATCTTCAACACCGCCGCAGAAAACTCTTTCTCATTGCCTCCCAGGAGCCCGATGAAGATCGCCATGTTCAGCACCAAGAGTTACGATCGGGAGTACTTCGACGCCGTCAACGCCGACTTCGGCCACGAGATCCACTATCTGGAGAGTCGCCTGACGCCGGAGACGTCGTCGTTGGCCGACGGCTTCGACGCCGTCTGCGCCTTCGTCAACGACCAGGTCGACGCCCAGGTGCTGGG
>SLPW01000245.1 GCA_007131755.1 Myxococcales bacterium
CATCGCCGGTGATGGCGGGGTATCGCGACGACGATGCCAGGGATGGCATCGCACCAAGGTTCTGTGTTCTCGGGCCAACAAAACCAGAGCAAACGCAAGATATGATCAATCGTGAGCCGCAAGCGGGGAGGTCCCCGAGTGAAACGAGGGGGGAGGGGTCCTCCGCACACCTCAGAGAGATCACAGGATCAACAACCGTTACCCCATCTCCGTCACGAATTTGTTGAAACCAACACATGCCGCTTACATTCCAAAAGCGCGGTGATGACCATCACGCCATCACCGTACATATCGCAAGATAAATACATCTGAAGGGGGGACGCATGACGAATCGATCGGAACAGGTGCAGATTGTGTGGGGGCACAAAACATCAAAGGTCGAACAGAAAATGGCCGATATCGTGCCCTGGATCTACGAAGCCGACCGGCCCTATTTCGATATCTTTCTCGACGGAACCAATCCCAGACAAGTGCTCGCCAGATGGCTGCAGCGGCGCTCCTCGGAGGTCAGCCTGCGAAGGGCCCGACTGCTCATCGCCGACGATCGCATCGGCGGCGGCTACGTCGCCGTCGCCGGCTCCGAACTGAGGGGATGCCGCCAGGCCGACCTCCTCGATCTCGCGCGCAGCATGGGCGACCACAGCTACTCCGATCTTCGGGCCCGCATGGAGGGACTCAGCGATCTCTTCGCCCCCGTCGAAGAGCACGACTTCTATCTCTCCAAGCTCGGCGTGATGCCCCGCGTCGAGGGCCGAGGGCTGAGCTACCGACTGATGGACGACTGCGTGCGCCGCGCCGACCAGGGTGGCTTCGGACAGGTCCGCGTCGACGTGCCCGAGCACTACGAGGAGACCGTGGAGTGGTACGACACCTATGGCTTTCGACCCATTTATCGCGGCAAGACGAAGGACGGCGATCTGCGCTATCTGGCCATGGTTTGTGATGTGTGAGGCAGGTAGCGGGTGGTGGGTAAAAGCAGGTAGTGGGTAGTGGGTACCCACTACCCGCAGTTCACCCACTACCCGCAGCTCACCCACTACCCGCAGCTCACCCACTACCCGCAGTTCACCCACTACCCGCAGCTCACCCACTACCCGCAGCTCACCCACTACCCGCAGTTCACCCAATGAACCATCTCCTACCCCAGCGCGGCTTCGAGTCCATCACCAACCTCTTTGGCGTCGTGCGCCGAAGATTGTGGGCAAAGCCGGGCACCGCGCATATCGAAATGCCCGACCTGAGCCCCCGGGAATACGACGACTTCACCGCCGTCCTCTCCGAGGAGTTGGAGGCCCTCGATGGAGTCTACTGGGCCGCCCCCAACGGGGCCACGGGTCGCATGGTCGTCACCTGGGACGAAGAGAAGATCTCCGAGGAACAACTGCTCGAAGTCGCCTCCCGGGTGGAGGACCGTTTTCACCTCGGCGTGGCTACCTACAGCGACGCCGGCGCTGCCCATCCGGGCGACGACGAACCCCTTCTGCGGGGACTGGTCCGCATGGGCGCCGACGTCGCCGGCGCCGCCGTGGGCGTGACCATGAAGATCACCCGCAGACAGCCCGGACGGCGCCGCTTCGACATGGCCAATCTGATGTCCATCGTCGACAACGTTCCCCATATCCGCAAGGGGCTGGCCAACCGCATGGGCCAGGCATCGGCGGACGTCACCATCGGCATCAGCAATCCCCTGATGCAGGGGCTGGGCTCGGGCCCCACGGGACCCATCCTGGACTTCGGCTTCCAACTGGCCCGCTATCTGGAGGCCGTCGACCGACGCAGAACCTGGCTCGACCGCGAACCCGAATTATGCAGTCGACCCGACCTCGCCGGCGCTCCCAGACGCGAGGTCGAACCGCGGCCCATCCCCGTGCCTGACGGTCCCATCGAGGAATATGCCGAAGACGTCTGGAATATGTCGCTCGGCGGCTTCCTCGTGGGGCTCGCCGACACCCAGGAGTTGGAGCGGGCCGTCACCCCTTTGTTGGACGCGCTGCCCAAGCCTGCGCGCTACGGGCGCGATGCCTTCGCCGCCGGGTTGAGCCGCGCCTTCGCCAGACGGGGGATGCTCGTCATGCGCCCTGACGCGGTTCGCAGGCTCGATCGCATCGACTGCGTCATCGTCGACGACGATATCTTTCGCACCGGCGAATGGGTCCTGGATCGAGTGGTGTGCCCCGAAGGCACCAACCTCGTGGAGGCCTTCCGCAGCGCCGAGGCGCTGTTGGACACCCGCAATCCGGAGCAAACCGTGCGCGACGGAGACTGGGCGCTCGGACCGGCCGACGATGTGGACGTCGACCCCGAACTGATGTCCAGGCTTCGAGACCGGGGCGCCCGCGGCGACTTCCTCGCTCTTCGACACGACGGGGACGTGCGCGCACTCTTTTCACTGCGCGCCCTCACCGATCCGGGCTGCGAGGCCCTGGTGGACGCCATCTTCGAAGCCGGCCTGGAGCTCATCGTCGCCAGCGACAGAGAAAACCCCCAGCTCAGCTTCGAGCCCGACCGCGTCATCTGCCACGAGGGATTGCATCGCTTCATCAGACATATTCAGCGCGACCACCAGGTGGTGGCCTTTATCGGCGACGAGGACCGCCGCTCCATGATCACCGCCGACTGCAGCCTGGGCTTTATGCTGCGCGACGACAATGTGCCCTGGCACGCCGATATCATCGCCGCAGACAACCTGGACGACGCGGCCTTCTTCGTCGAGGCCATCGCCTGCTCCCGACGGGTCTCCCGGGCGGCGGCCATCCTCGCCGGCGCCGGTGCCGGCATCGGTGCCCTCTCGGCGGTACGTGGACTCGAGAAGACGCGACCCAGCCGGGTGATGTCCAGCGTCAACCTGGCAAGCCTCATCGCCCTGGCCTACGGCACGATCATGGCCCGCAGGCTGAGCAGGCGCTTCCAGCCCACCGCCAGGCCGCGCATCCCCTGGCATCGCATGACCCCCGAAGAGGTGCTCCAACACCTGGACAGCTCCGAGCAGGGCTTGAACGCTCCTGAAGTAGACCAGCGTCGCACCGACGATATCGCCCCCACTCCCCGACCGCTGCGCATGGTCCGCGCCGTGGGAAGCGAACTCGCCAATCCCCTGACCCCCATCCTGGCCGGCGGAGCGGCCGTATCCGCCGTGGTTGGCTCGCTGGCCGACGCCGGCATCGTCGGAACCGTCATCGCCTTCAACGGCCTCGTCGGCGGGTTTGAGCGCTTTCGCGCCGAGGAGTCCATCCGTCAGATGGCCCGCCGTGAGGCCATGGAGGTCACGGCCATTCGCGACGGCCGATGGACCCGGATCACCGAAGAGGAGCTCGTCGTCGGCGACGTGGTCCACCTCGAGGCCGGCGACGTCGTCCCCGCCGACTGCCGAATTCTGGAGTCCCACAACCTGGAGGTCGACGAGTCCAGCCTCACCGGCGAGTCCCTTCCCGTGGCAAAAGAGAGCGAGCCCAGCTTCTCGCCCCTTGCCGCCGAGCGAACCTCCATGCTCTACGACGGCACCGCCGTCGTCGCCGGCACCACCACCGCCGTCGTCGTGGCCACCGGCGCCGACACGGAGCTGCGAAGAAGCCGCTGGGCCGGCAGCCGGCGCAGCGCCCCCGAAGCTCAGGGCGTGGAGGCCCGCCTGACGAGCTTCTCCGATCTGACCCTTCCCTTCGCCGGCATCAGCGGCGGGATCTTGATGAGCCTCGGCGTCTTTCGCCGCCGCCAACTCCAGGAGCTCATCGGCCCCGCCGTCAACCTCGCCGTCGGCGCCGTCCCCGAGGGCCTGCCCCTATTGGCCACCACCGCCCAGCTCGCCGCCTCCAGCCGCCTCTCGGAGCGAAATGTCATCGTCCACAACCCCCGCGCCATGGAGGCCCTGGGCCGGGTGGATACGGTATGCATCGACAAGACGGGCACCCTCACGGAGGGGACGCTCAGCTTCCAGGGCCTGTGCCACGACGAGGACCACTGCACCGTCGACGACGATCACTGGTCCGAATCCCACCTCCGGGTGCTGCGCGCCGCCCTTCGCGCCACCCCCGGGGAGCCCGGCGAAGAGAACGGCCAGAGCCTTCCCCACGCAACGGATCGCGCCATCATCGCCGGCGCCGAAGAGGTGGGCATGACGGGAAGTGACTGGCAGTTATTGCACGATCTCCCCTTCAAGACGGAGATCGGCTTTCACGCCACCATCGGAGAGGTCAACGGTCGCCGCCGCATCGCCGTAAAGGGCAGCCCCGAAGAGGTCCTCCAGCGCTGTGCCAATTTTGACAACGGCCAGGGCCCCCGGCCCATGAGCGACGAAAAGCGCGAAGAATTGCTGCGCCGGGCCCGCGATCTGGCCGGCCGGGGACTTCGGATTCTGGCCTGCGCCGAGGGCGACTTCGAAGATCGCGACGACGACGAAACGGAGCTATCGCCGGAAGACGTCGAAGAACTGGACTTCTTCGGTTTCGTCACCTTAAGCGATCCTCTGCGCCCCACCTCTCGCGACGCCGTTCGCGCCCTTCGCCGCGCCGGAGTCTCCTTATTGATGCTCACCGGCGACCACGCCGAGACGGCGCGCCGCATCGCCCATGAAGTGGGCATCGGCGCCACCGGCGAAGTCCTCACCGGCGACGAAATCGAGACCATGTCCAACGACGAACTGGCCGAGGCCCTGTTGCACACCACGGTCATCGCCCGCATGACCCCGGCCCACAAGGTGCGCATCGTCGACGCCCTGCAGCGCTCGGGACGCCCCGTGGCCATGACCGGCGACGGTGGAAACGACGCCGCCGCCATCCGACGGGCCGACGCCGGCATCGCCCTCGGCGCCGACGCCTCCTCCGCCGCTCGCGACGCCGCCGACCTGGTCGTCACCGACGCCCGCCTGGAGACCATCGTCGACGCCGTCATCGAGGGCCGCGCCATGTGGCGCTCCGTGCGAGACGCCGTCTCCATCCTCATCGGCGGAAACCTGGGCGAAATCCTCTTCATGCTCGCCAGCGGCGTCGTGGCCACCATTCCCGCCCTCAACGCCCGGCAATTGCTCCTCGTCAACCTCTTCACCGACGTCGCCCCGGCCATGGCTATCGCCCTTCGACCCCCACCCGAGGTCTCACCGGACGAACTCCTCCACGAGGGCCCCGAGGAATCCCTCGGCGAGGCCCTGGAACGCGACATCATGTGGCGCGCCCTCGTCACTGGCTCCGCCGGCTTTGCGGCCTGGTGGCTCGCCCGCCACAGCTTTCAGAAAAAACGAGCCTCCACAGTGGGCCTTCTGACCATCGTCACCGCCCAGCTCGGACAGACCCTGACCACCGCAAAGCCCACCCTCCCGGTCTGGATCGCAAGCCTCGGCTCCACGGCCGCCCTCTTAGCCCTCATCGAAACCCCCGGCATCAGCCGCCTCCTCGGCTCCCGTCCCCTTGGCCCCGTGGGCCTGACCACCGCCTTCGGCACCGCCGCCGCCGCCACCGCCGCCTCCCTCGTCATCCCCCGCATCCCTCGATGGAAACAGGCCATCACCGAACGACTCCCCGTCGAACCCGAACCGGAAGGCGACGAATTCTTCCAGGAATTCCGCGACTTCGCCGCCGAAGG
>SLPW01000240.1 GCA_007131755.1 Myxococcales bacterium
TCGTCGGGGTCGGCGTTCCAGACGTTATAGCAGTGGCCACAGGAGTGGTCGCAGCCCGTCATCAATTCGAAGTCCAGGCGGGGAACTTCGCTATCCGAGCCGAATTGAAGAATACCCATGGTTCAGGCCTTGTCCTCGAGGCGGCTTGCCACATCTTCCGGAAGGCGGTCGCGCATGCGAGCCAGAATCTGGTCGCGGGAGTCGGCGGGGGCGCCGAGGCGGGCTCCGGCGTCTTCATCGCCGCCATTTCCGGCGTCTTCGCCACCGTTTCCAGCGTCGGGAGGAGGAGGACTGAGGCAGGGGCTGATATCGACATCGTCGTCGCCGGTGTCCGTTGTGCCCGTGTCTGAAGTATCCGAATCACCGGCATCGCCTGTGTCCGGATGTCCCGTATCGGGAAGAGGGGGAGTGAGGCAGGGGCCGACGTGGACGTCGTCATCGCCGGTGTCTCCCGTATCACCCGTATCCCCGGCGTCTTTGGGCTCGTCGATGGACAGGCAGGGTTCGGCGGCGCACCCGGCACAGCCCGTCCCTCCGAGCAGGGAGAATAAAAGAGCGGCAACGACGAGAAGAAATAGACCACCTACGCCGCCTGCGGCGGGACCGCCGCAGGCGGAGAGAGTGACGACAAGGAAGAGCGCGCTGAGAAGTAGAAATAGGATGAAGGTGCGTTTCATCGTAGGCTTCCAGCAAGGAATCACGTCATTTCAGCATCTCCGTGATCATAGCAAATTCAGGTGTGGAGTGCGAGTTTCGGCCCCTCCGCCTCACTTTCGTTCGGCACCTCCCCACTGCGCAGAGCTTGTGGGGAGGATCTATTACCTTTTCGCGCGTCTTCTACCCTGCGCCGAAAACCCCAGATCTCACAGCGAAGGCTATTGACCCTCCCCGTGAAGAATGAACGGGGAGGTGCCGCGAAGCGGCGGAGGGGTCCCGCCGCACACCAAGGACCGCACACTAAACCATCCCGTCTACCGGCTCCAATTCCTCCTCTTCCTCGCCAATTCCTCGTTTTTTGACCAGGAAGAAGGCCAGGGCGAAGAATCCTACGCCCATCATAAGGGTGAATAGACACAGGGGAATGCCGATGAGGGGACGGGCGATGAGCCATCCCGTGGCGATGGTTCCGCCTGCCAAAAAGAAGGTCAGTCCGGCGGCGACGAGCTTCTTGGCGCCGATGATGAGGTTTCCTAAAATCGGGATATATCGGGCCACGAAGCTGATGGGGCCGAAGATGAGAACCCATCCGATGAACATGGCCAACACGCCGCCAAAACGAATGCCCCAGGTGCGGACGACGTTGGCTGCCTGGGCGGCCTCGAACATCTCCGTTGCCGATTGATTGCCCGCGCTGAGCATGGCCAGGCTTCTTCCGCCGGAGGTCTCGTAGCTGGTCAGCCGGCTGCCCTGTTGTTGTCCGATGGCGCTCACCGTGTGGGGCTCGATGTTGGAGAAGCTGATGCGCACGTCGCCCACCTGGGGATTGGTGGGGTTTTCACCGATATAGAGTCGGTTTCCGTCGAGCACGAAGTTGTGCTGTCCGTGGGCGGCGTTGGCCTGCTGGAGAAATTCGTCGTCCAGTGAGACGTCGGAATATTGGCTGAGCTGACGGATGAAGGTCGACGTCAATTCGAAGTCGCCGACGCTGACGTGATCGGCGCGGGTGCTGAACTGATCGAAGGGCATGGACGATGGGTTCTGGTGCCCACTGGTCTGATTGAAGCGGCTGGAGTCGATCTCCTGCTGGGACCAATCGGTGCGGTAGTCGTAGACGGTGACGCGGTCATCTCCCGAGCCTTCGGTTCTGCTCTCCTCATGCCACTGGTACATCTCGACGTTGCGCTTCAGTCCGATGGCCTGGCGCTCCAGGGGAAAGTGGGGATCTTGCAGAATCTCTTCCGTATCCACCGTGTCCGTAAAATGGACCAACTCCCCGTCGTTGGCGGAGTCCACCTGTCCGGTGTCGATGGAGATGACGGCGTCGGCCCCTTCGTCGAGGGCTCTGGCGATCTTGACCGACTCGATCTCGTTCCACAACAGGGCGCCGAAGGACCCGATGAGGAGGACGAAGCCGATAATGATGCCTACGAATACGTCCTTGATTCCCGGTCGTTTGGAGCGGGAGCCGCGGCGATTTCCTCTTCGTCGTCCGCTTCCGGTGGCTTTGCTCGCACCGCGTCGGGCTTTGCTGGCTCCACGTCGTGCGGCGTTCTTGATGCTACTTCGTTTTGACATTGCGTCACCCCATTGGTCCCGTGGTCAAGTGATTCAAGGCTCTCTTGGTTACTTCAATCGATGCTACAATAGGTATCAGATCTGTGGACTCGTGACTACGCGAAGTTCTCATGACTTGGAGCGGTTTCCGTCGGTAGTAGTTCCCCGGCCCAGGCCCTCGCCCCGGCCCGTCTTTTTCCACGCCAAGACTGCGAGCAAGGGCAAGGACATGGGCAGGGATTACTTCGGGCCCGGGCCGGGGACAGGGCCTGGGCCAGGGATCGACCATATTGAGTCCTACCACCGATCAAGGTGGATCAAATCCTTCTCATAGTTGTGATCGGTTTCCCTGCTACCCACGCAAATCAACCCGGGAGATGTCCGTGGTGCTTCAGGTCGGCCAGGGTGTCGCCGATGGTCTCCTGGAGAGGAAGGTATTCGAGGCCGAGTTCGGCGCGGATTTTGGAGTCGTCGAAGCGGGGAACTCGGCCGACGTGGGTGCGCAGATAGCTTCCCGTGCCGGCCGATTCGAAATAGCTGAAGAGTTTGACGGCGAAGTCGCCGATGGGATTGGCCAGGTTTAAGCCTGGCAGGGAGTAGTCGTCGCCATAGCCCAATTCGTGGAGAAGTTCGACGAGCTCACGCATGTCTATGGAGTGGTGGACGCAGAGGTGGCGCCCCGAGGCGCCGTCGTTTTCCATGGCCAGGATATGCGCCCGGGCCACGTCGCGTACGTCCACCATTCCCCAGGTCAGGCGGATGATTCCCGGAAATTCCCCGTCCAGAAGATTGACGAAAATCTCGTTGGAGGTGTTCAGCGACGGGGTCAGCGACGGCCCGACGATGAGAAAGGGATTGATCACCACCAGATCGAAGGTCTCGCAGTCTTCGGCGAAGTCCCAGGCGGCGCGCTCGGCCATGGTCTTCGAGTAGTAGTAGGGATTTCGACCAAGGGAGGACTTTTCGTTCCAGACTTCTTCGGTTAAGACCTCGTCACCTCCCGGCTCGTCGGTAATGGCGGCCATCGAGGAGGTGAGGACGACGCGGCGAACCCCGCCTTTTTTGGCGGCCTCCAGGACGTTCTTCGTGCCCTGTACGGCCGGGTCGACCAGATCGGTCTTCGGGTCGTCCACGTCCAGCGCGTAGGGGCTTGCGGTGTGGATGCAATAGTCCGCCCCCTCCATGGCCTCGTCGTAGGAGCCGGCCGTGAGGAGTTCGCCCTGCACCAATTCCAGGCCCTCGTCGGCGCCGTCGAGGTCACGCAAAAAGGCGTATTTTTCGGCATCCGGAGCACCACGGACGGTGCCGCGCACCCGGTAGCCCTTCTCCAGAAGCTGGCAGACAATCCAGGAGCCGACGAACCCCGAGGCGCCGGTGACGGTGACGATGGTATTGGTGTCAGACATGGTACAGAACCTCGGTGAATTAGAGTGGATGGAAGAGCGGTGGGCAAATTCGATTCGTCGCCTGCCCAATGCCCCCTGCGCCGCGTGCTGTGCGACGCGCTCGGCATCTCCGGGCCACCGGAGAGGCGAATTCGTGCCTTGTATGGCCGAATGAGGACTGCATAACGGACGCCGCCCGTCGTCGTAAACCTCGAATTGCTACACCAGTGTGAGCATTGGTAGTAGTGCTGGCCCAGACCCCGTCCCCGTCCCGGGCCCGACCTTCGCGGTTGTTTTTTCCCGGTGCTTGCTTCGCCCTCAGGGATTATTTGTGGCCCCAACCCTTATTTTTCGACGCAAAACAACAGCGGGCCAGGGCGAGGGCCAGGGCCCGGGCCAGGATGGCGATCACCGATCACACGGCCGGTATTCTCGTCACAATCTCAAGGACTCATAGATGTTCCCACATACGGATCCCATCGACCTGGGAGAGTTGCTTCATCTCGACGAACCGTTGGTCCTCTCGGCGGCGGAAATCGTCGATCTTCTGGGGCCTCAACTCAGGGAGCGAAGAAAAGAAAGAATTGACGAAGTCATTTGTGAGCGAACCTTTTGCGTAGTTCCCGTCATGGATGGGGTCTATGACCTGGGGAATGTGGCGGCCGTACTGAGAAGTGCCGAGGGCATGGGGTATCAGGAAGCTCATTTTATCGACACCCAGCCCGATCACAAGCCGGCGCAGCGCATCACCCAGGGAGCGGACAAGTGGCTCGATCTGCACCGCTGGAGAGAGCCGTCGCGATGTGTGAAGGCGCTCAAGGAGCGCGGTTATCTCATCGCCGCCACTCATCTGGATGCGGACGTGGAGCTCGAGGAGATGGATTTTACAAAGCCCACGGCGCTGGTGTTCGGAAACGAGCACGACGGGGTCAGCCAGGAGGTGTTGGAGCAAGCCGACCTGCGGTGTGTGATCCCCCTTCGGGGATTCATCCAGAGCTTCAATATCTCCGTCGCCGCTGCCATCGCGTTGTATGAGGCGATGAAACAGCGCATCGAAGTGCTGGGAAGTCAGGGAGATCTGGACGAGGAGCAGCGCGAGATCTTGCGCGCCCTCTTTTACGTCCGGGCGTCGAATCAGCCGGGTCGGTTGATCCCCCGGCTGTGGCGACGCCGTCACGAAGGCGAAAGGTCCTGAGGGCGAGGGATAGGGAGTTCGGCCCTCGAGGCGTTTCGTCACACCACGCAACGCCTCGAGGGAAAAAAGATGGGGAATTCTACACCACCGTCGTCGATAACGGATCTGGTCGAGCTGTTGCGCTGGCGCGCCGACGTGGCCCCGGCGCAGGACGGGTTCTGGTTTTTGGACGACACCACGAAGGAGGAGGAGCGGCTCAGCTTTTCGATGCTCGAGCGCCGCGCTCGGGCCGTGGCTGCCGGCATCGAGGACCGGGTGGAGCCCGCATCTCGGGTGCTATTATTATATCCGCCGTCGCTGCAATACGTGGAGGCATTCTTCGGCTGTCTATTTGCCGGCGCCATCGCCGTGCCCGCCTATCCCCCGAATCCAAAACGCCTCGACAGGACCCTTCCCCGGCTGCTCAATATCATCGACAGCTCCGGGGCGACGCTGGTGGCCACGACCGAACAGATCGTCCAGATGGCCCCGGTGTTAGCCACCCAGGCTCCAAAGCTCTCCGAGGTGGATTGGCTGGCTACGGACGTCATCGACGATGGAGCCGGTGACGATTGGACACCGCCGTCTGTCGACGAACAGACGGTAGCCTTTCTTCAGTATACCTCGGGGTCTACGGGGCGACCCAAGGGGGTGATCCTGGAGCACGGAACGCTGATCCGAAACCAGGAGTTGATCCAGCAGGCATTCGCCACCGGGGCCAATGAGGTGGGCCTATGCTGGGTTCCCCTATACCATGATATGGGGCTTCTTAGTGGCGTCATCAACCCCGTGTATTGCGGTATGGACATGGTGATGATGTCGCCGCTGGATTTTCTAAAACGCCCGGCGTCGTGGCCGGAGGCGATTTCGAAATTTGGGGGGACGATGTCGACGGGGCCGAATTTCGCCTACGAACTGGTAACGCGCAAGACACCGGAGAAAACGCTCGACAAGCTCGATCTGTCGAGTTGGAAAGTGGCCTGTAACGGGGCAGAGCCGGTGCGCGGCGAGACGATGGAGCGCTTCGCGACACGCTTCGAGCCCTGTGGATTTGATCGGCGGGCCTTCATCCCGGCCTATGGGCTGGCCGAGGTGGGGCTTATCGTCTCGGCTACGCCGGGGCCGGAAATCCCCCGATCTGTGGAGTATGAGGGGCGTCAGCTCGTCACCTGTGGTCCGCCGCTGGGGGATTTCGATATCCGGATCGTCGATCCCGACTCGCGACAGGTGCTCGCAGAGGGACGAGAAGGGGAGATCTGGCTTCGCCGAGGAAGTGTGGCCACCGGTTATTGGGAGAATGAAGAGGCCACGCAGCGCGCCTTTCGAGGATATACCAAAGACGGCGAGGGGCCCTTTTTGCGCACCGGCGACCTGGGCCTGGTCGTCGACGAAGAGTTGGTGGTCACGGGAAGGCTCGATGACCTGATCATCATCCGGGGCATCAATCATCATCCCCACGATATCGAGGCCACCGTCCAGGAGGTGGACCGGGCCCTTCGCCCCGGCTGTGGAGCGGCCTTTGCCGTCGAAGACGGCGGCCGGCGCCAATTGGTGATCGTCCAGGAGGTCTCGGCGGCGAAGATGGACGACGCGGCGGCGCTGATCCGGCGCATTCGCGACGAGGTCAGCGCAGTCCACGGGATCTCGCCACGAGACGTGGTGCTCATCGAAGCGCGGACCATCGCCAAGACCTCGAGCGGAAAGATCCGGCGCTTCGCCGTGCAGAATGCCTACGAGAAGGATGAGTTGTCCGTGGTGGCTCGTCAAAAGGGGCAGGCTTCGCCAAAGAGATCACCGCAGGAGGATCCGGGCCGTGAGCAGGACGTGGAAGTCCCGAGCCTCGAACCCACAGCGGACCGAAGGGCCATCGAGTCCTGGCTGGCAGCGACAGTGGCCCGGCAGACGGGACTTTCCATGGGCGAAATTTCCCTGGATGAGCCCTTTTCGGCCTACGGCGTCGACTCTGCGCAGGCCGTGGGGATCGTCGGCGACCTGGAGGAGGCGTTGGGGCGCTCCATTGCGGCGACGTCGCTATACGACTATCCGACGATCTCCGCACTGTCGGCCCATCTATCCAAAGAGCCCGCAGACGACCAAAGGCGTCCTCAACACTCGCCGACGTCAGTTCACCCTGGCTCAGGGGAAAGGGGCGAAGGCCGCATCGCCATCGTCGGAATGGCCTGTCGATTTCCGGGGGCCCGGGGACTCGAGGAGTATTGGCGGCTCATCGAGAGCGGGGAGGAGGCCATTGCGAATGTGGCCGAGAAGCGCTGGGAGGTGGGCCGCCAGGACATGGAAGTTGCCCGAGGGGGAATCATCGAAGATATCGAGGCCTTTGACGCCCGGTTTTTCGGGATCTCTCCTGCAGAAGCACGGGCCATGGACCCCCAGCAGCGTATGGTGTTGGAGACGGCCTGGCATGCCATCGAGGACGCCCGCTGGAGACGGGCCGACGTGGAGGGCAGCGCCACGGCGGTCTTCATCGGTCAAAGCGGCAGCGACTTCGCCCGGATGTATCAGGGGCCGCCGGTGCGGGCGGGCTCGGGAATGGCCTCGAGCATTACGGCCAACCGACTGTCCTATTGGCTCGACCTTCGGGGGCCGAGCATGATCGTGGATACGGCCTGTTCATCGTCGCTGGCCGCATTGGAGCGGGCGGCGATGGAGCTTCGAAGCGGTCGGTGCGACCGGGCGATCGTGGGCGGCGTCAACGCCCTTCTGGACCCGGAGGTCTCCGAGGCGTTTGCCCAGGCGCGGATGCTCTCTGCCACCGGGCGTTGTCGAAGCTTCGACGCCGACGCCGACGGCTACGTCCGTGGCGAGGGCTGCGGCGTGGTGGTGCTCCGGAGGCTCGATGATGCGATCAGGGCGGGCGACAGAATCCGGGCCGTCATCGCCGGATGTGCGGTCAATCAGAGCGGGCGCACCAACGGTCTGATGGCCCCCGACGGTGGGGCGCAGGAGGAGGTCATCCGGGCCGCTCTGGCCGACGCCGACGTGGAGCCCGGGGATATCGGCGTCGTCGAGGCCCAGGGAACGGCCACGGAGATGGGCGACGCCATCGAGGCCAGGGCGCTACGGGCCGTCTTCGATGGGGGCACGAATTCAGCGGTGTGGCTGGGCTCGGTAAAGGCCCAGATCGGTCATCTGGAGGCGGCCTCCGGGGTGGCGGGGCTCATCAAGGCGGCGCTGATGGTGGATCGCGGACGGGTGGGACCGCAGGCGAATTTTGAGACCCCGAACCCGGCCTGTGAGATCGAGGAGAGTTCCTTTCGGGTGGCCCGTCAAGTCGAGTCCTGGCCCACAGACGGCCAGGAAGAGGCGTCGCCGCGTCGCGCCGGAGTCAGCGCCTTCGGCTTCGGCGGGACCAACGCCCACGTCGTCGTCGAGCAGGCGCCGGCGGTCAACTCCCCTCGCAGCCAGAAGCATTCTGATCCGGGGGGGCTGGTCTGCCTGTCCGCCGACAGCGAAGACAGGCTCCGGGCCTGGGCTCGCGCGCTTGGAAAGGACGAGATGATGTGGGCTCGTCTGCAGTCGGTGCGCGACCTGGGATTTAGCCTCGCGGCGCAGCGCGATGGGCGGCGATTTCGGTGGTCTGTCGCCGTCGACGAGCCCGGCGGAGCGCGCCGGGCGCTGGCGGCGCTGGCTGCGGGAAGGGCGACCCGAGAGGAGGTCGAAGAGATGGCGATGCTTCAACGGCCGAAGCTGGGCTTCCTCTTTGGCGGGGCGGCGGGATGGGACAAGGAGATCGCCCGCCGCCTCGTCGATGGTTCTCCTTCGCTAAAGCGCAAACTCCATCAGGTCTGCTCCGACGTGGAAGGAGCAGTGGACGCCGCCGTCTGGGATATTTTCTTCGGAGAGGGCGACGCCGACGAAGATCTGGCGTCGTTCTGTCTGGAGGTGGCGCTGTGCCGGCTGTGGATGGACTGGGGAATTCATTATGAGAAGGCCCTCGGGTGTGGAAGCGGCCACTGGTCTGCCGCCGTCGTCGATGAAGGCATGGAGCTCGTCGAAGCGGCTCGACACCTGACGAAGCGGGAGGCGAATGAGGGCGGCGGCCCGTCCGATGTGGTGGGGGCGATGGTGGAGCAAGACATCGATGTGGTGGTCGAAGTCGCTCCCGTTGCTACATTGAGCACAAAGGCCCGTACGCAGGCCGGCCCGTCGTCGATGCAGTGGTTGGCCCTCCAAGATGTGTCGCACTCCCTTGCCCGAGCGCCCATGGAGATCGCCGGTCGGCTGTGGAAGCGCTTCGGAGTCGTCGATCCCCGGCTCGTCAACAAAGGAGGACGCTCCGTGGAGCTTGCAAAGTCGCCCTATTTGCGCGAACACTTCTGGCCAGACCCTGAAGTATTGCGCCGGCCGGGGGCCGGACGGGCCCAACGGTGACGTCTGCTGCACAGAGCATGGACGCTCGCGCTGGCGACGGCCGTGGTGAAAGGATGAACCCCAGGAGACAGGATGGCCGACAATGAGTGGAATAAGGAACAGATCATCGAGATCATCTCCCGAAATCTGGAGCAGAACCTCCATGACATCGACGGCAAGGCAGTCTCGCCAACCAGCTCGATGCGCGATTACGGGGCGAATAGTCTCGATATCATCGAGGTCGTCAGCGCCTCGATGCGTGAATTGGAGATCCGCGTGCCCCGTTCGGAGTTGACGCAGGTGGAGAATATCGAGGAGTTGGCCGATAAATTCCTGGAGTATTTGTGACGACGCCCCCGGGCCTGCGCTTTGCTTTGGTACGGGGAGAGGCAATTGGCCTCGATGCAGGTTTGGGGCGTTCGGGGCAGTCTCGAAGAGGTGGGGAGGTCCCCGAGTGAACACGAGGGGGAGGGGTCCTATGCAAACCCCTTATGGTGAGGAGTTACCGACAGCGGAGACTGGATCGTCTCCAGTGGAAATATAGGGGGTTTGATGAAGCCCGAAGACATACTCAAATTCAGCCTGGCCGACTTTAGCTACAACGACAGCTCACATGTGCTGAAGCCGCCGGAGGACTTCAACCTCTGGGCCGACGACCCGCGCATCGGGCTGGCCATGAGTTTCTTCGAGCAGCCCCTCAATGGGGCCCCCACCGCTCGCACCCGGCTGTATCACAGGCCGACGGGACAGCGGCGTCAGATGATCAATCTGACCTCCTATAATTATTTGGGTCTGTCCACCCACCCGGAGGTGGTGGAGGCCGCCAAAGAGGCGCTGGAGACCTACGGGGTGGGAGCCTCCGGGGCGGCCATGTTGTCCGGTACCTTCGACCAACACGAGGCCTTCGCCCGGGAGCTTGCGCAGTTCAAGGGGCGCGACGGCTGTATGCTCTTTCCCAGCGGTTATACGGGGAATCTGGGGGCCATCCAGGCCCTGATGCAGCGCGGCGACGTATTGGTGATCGACGAGAAATGCCACCGCAGCGTGGTGGACGGGGTGCAGTTGTCGGGGGCGAGGCTGGCCACGTTTCGACACAACGACGCGCAGTCGCTCGACGAGATGCTCTCGCGCCACCAGGACGCGCGGCGCATGGTGGTCGTCGAGGGGGTCTATTCAATGGACGGAGATCTGGCCGATCTCCCGGCCATTCTGGAGGTGTGCGAGGCCCACGACGTGGCGCTATACGTCGACGAAGCCCACTCTACGCTGCTCTTTGGTGAAAACGGAAAGGGGGTGGCCGAGCACTTCGGCCTCGACGGCAAGGTGGGCGTGGACTTCGGGACGTTGAGCAAGTCCTTCGGTGGCATCGGCGGCTTTATCTGTGCCGACGAGGGCATCATCCGGTATATGAAGTGCTACGCCTCGCCATTTCAATTCTCCTGCGCCCTTCCGCCGCCCATCGTGGCGGCGATGAGAAAGAGCCTGGAGGTGGCCACGCGCGACTCCTCGCTGCGCGACGCGCTGTGGAAGAACGTGGAACATTTTCGCAGCAACCTGCAAGCGCTGAACCTCGATCTCGGCCAGTCCGACTCACAGGTCATCCCCATCATCATCGGGTCTTCCGTGGAGAAGCTCATCCAATTCGCCATGGAGGCCCAGCAGCGGGGGCTCTATCTACAACCGGTGGACTTTCCCGCCGTCGAGGCCGACGCGCGGCGATTCCGCATCTCCGTCTCCGCACAACTTACGGAAGACGATATCGATGAGGCCTGCAATATCATCGAGGACGTCATCGCAAAGCCCATGGGGTTGGTATAAGAAGCCATCAAAGAAGTCTCCCGTCGGCATTCGTCGGCTGATTTGTCCCGCCACTTCGCGCTCAATCCTCGACGTAGCCCTCCGGGTACGCCTGTGGTTGATCGCTTTGAGGCGAAACAAATCATCTCGACGAGCCTCGGTCCGACTTCTTTGACGGCTTCTAAGAAGCTGGAACGCCCACCCACTACCCACCACCCACTACCCACTACCCACTACCCACTACCCACTACCCACTACCCACCACCCACTACCCACCACCCACTCCACCTGAGATGAAATTGCTACATGACTGGTGCATCAGTAGTATGGGGCCAGCCACGGTCAATATCTGTAAAGATATAAATGGAGCCGCAGATGCCCCGCCCCGTCAATTCCCTGTTTTCGATGATCTCCCTCTGTATTCTCGGCGCCCTGGTGGCGGCGGGATGCAATCTCTCCACAGACGACGTACAGGCGGTCTCGCCAGGCGATCCCTGTGAGGTCGAGGGGGCGACGAGCGGCGGATTGATCTGTGAGGACGGCGTCTGGGTGGAGGGCGACGGGGAGTTGGACGCCGGCTTCGACATAGAAGATGCGGCGCCGCAGGAGGATGCGGATACGGGAGACGAGTGTGAGCCGGAGTCGAACGCCCAGTTCTGTGAGCGGTTTTCCATCGAATGCGGGCAATACGTGGGTGTCGACAACTGCGGTGAAGCCCGTGTGGTGGACTGCGAATCGGAGGGCTTTTCCTGCGGTGAGCTCGGAAATTGCCTGCTCGCCGAAAATCACAGCGCCCTGGACGCCAATATCTGCGATTGTCCCAACGTCGATTTCTCGGCCTCTGCCGAGCAGATCTGTGTCGAGGTGGGAGTGGAGTGCGGCAGCTTCGAGCCCGCAGATGCCTGTGTCCACTGGGAAGGGGAGAGCGAGGTCGACTGCGGCACATGTGCCGGTGGAGAGGAGTGTGGCCTGGCTGCTCCCAACGTCTGCGGTTGCCCCTGCGAGATCGACGGTGGGTGTCAGGACGAGGGAGAGGCGTCACCGGACAGCCCCTGTCTGATCTGCGATCCCGCCGTGTCGACCACGGAGTTCGTCCCCGTCAATGACGGGACGGCCTGTGGCGACAACGCGATATGTGAAGCCGGATCCTGTAGCTGTGATACAGCCCAGGGTTATGAGGAGTGCCAGGGGGCCTGCGTCGACACCTACTCCGACCCGCAGAATTGCGGAAATTGCGGTGTGACCTGTTCGGACCAGGAGGTCTGCGCTGCCGGTCATTGCGAAGCGGATTGCGCTGTGGGTCAGACCGAATGCAGTGGCCTGTGCGTGGACACCGATACCAACTTCGATCACTGCGGCGATTGCGGTCAGCCCTGTTCCGACGGTGAGTTTTGCGAGGGCGGCACCTGTCAATCCCCCTGCTCTTCTGGTGAGGAGCTATGCAATGGCGACTGTATCAACACGCAGACGAATGACACACATTGTGGCGGATGCAATCAGCCCTGCGGCTCCTCGACGACCTGTGAAGGAGGGCAGTGTGTCCCCGATTGTACGGGCGACGAACAGGAATGCAGTGGGAGCTGCGTGAATATCGATACTGACCCCGCTCACTGCGGAGCCTGCAATGAGCCCTGCGGGGACGGAGAGATCTGTGCCGGTGGGCAGTGCATGGAGTGCGCCGACGATGGCGATTGCGACGGGGCCGCGAAGTGCCACGACGTCTATCCGGTGTGCATCGACGCCTGCTGCGATTTCGTCGCGGAGGACGTGGTCAACGACGTCAATATTAGTTTCGATCAGCTCGATATCGCTGTGACCGAAGAAGGCGATCCAGTGATTGTGTTCATGGATGGTGATGCGGATACGATACGCATCGCCGAGCGAATCAGCGGGAATTGGTATACTCAGGATATAACCGGGGTCTCCAACTCTAGTTCTACCTACGTTCGACTGGCCCTCGACGCCGACGGAAACCCACATGTGGTGTACCGGCGTTTCAACGAGTGGAAATACTTCTGGCGAGACGACTCGACCTGGCACGAAGAGGAGGTATGGACCGAGGAATTGAGCACTGGCTATACGGATCTGGTGGTGGACGATCAGGGGACAGTCCATATCGTCGGAGATCACGGCTTTCCTGAGAGTCACCGTGTCAATTACGCCAGGTATTCTCCGTCGACGGGATGGCATCGCGAGTGGTTCGAGGAGGTAAGTGACGACAGAAATTTCAACTGGCTCGTCGTCGATCTGACCAGCAATGACGAACCGGTGGTGGCCCTGGCGACCTGGGACTCCGGGGTGCGCGATCTCTATGTCGCCCGTCGCCAGGCCAACGGGAATTGGACGGCCGAAGTGGCGGTGCCGAATATCAATCAGATCGTGGACATGGCTGTGGGACCAGACGACGAAGTGGTATTGGCCACGATAGGGATCGAACTCCCTCATAATGGTCTGGAGTTGACGAGTGACGCCGGCGGAGGCTGGCAAACGGAAGCGATCAACTCTCGGGTGGAGGCATTTCACCCCTCTCTGGCCATCGACGATCTCGGTGATCCCCATATTGCGTTCAGTGACACTGACCCCGCCAATTCCCACCGCCATCTGGTTTATACTCGCTGGGACGGAGAGATCTGGCAGACCGAAGACGTCCCACAGTCGCAGATCGAGCGGTCCAATCGGCTGAGAATCGCCGTCGACGGACAGCGCGTGATGCATATCGCCGTCTACGACAATAATCAGAACACCCTGGCCTATGTCAGCGTGGACTAGTTGCGTTCGCGTTGCTCACTTGTGGCTGCGTTCGCGTTGCTCACTGGTGGTTGCGTTCGCGTTGCTCACTGGTAGTTGCGTTCGCGTTGCTCACTGGTGGTTACGTTCGCTGCGCTCTCTTGTAGTTACGTTCGCTGCGCTCTCTTGTAGTTTGCTAACTACGAACAACAAGCGACCGAAGGGAGCGAAACAACAAGCGACCGAAGGGAGCGAAACTACCCGCGAAGCCCAGCCGAGCGAACTTACAACCGTAGCCTCTCGCGAGAGTCCATCATCTCAAGAGTGGTCTGCTGGGGGCGGTGCTTCTTGTCGAGATAGGAGTCCAGAAAGGACTCCTCGATGATGCGCTGCCAGGTGCGGGGATCCAGGCCGCGTACGAAGGGAGTCAGGCCTACCCACAGACGGTCCTCAATGGCGTCGTCGACGCAGAAGGTGGCCAGGCAGCGGCGGTCGCGCTGTCCGTGTTCGTAGACCAGTCGGTAGATATCGTCACCGTCTTTGAAGTGCGACTCCACCCGGGCGCGCACGGGGATGAGTCGAATATCTCGCGACTCCTCCTCTGGCAGTTCCTCCACCTGACCATCGGGGACGAAGCCGCGCACCAGAGCGTAACTCTTCTTTTTTCCCTCCAGATCCCATCGCCAGAAAGAGGATCGATGCACTCGAAAGGAGTGGGTGCGCCGCGCGCGTAGGATGAGAAAACTTCCGTCGTAGGTATAGTCTCCCTTGCCGACGGGTTTTCGGGAGGCGCCTTTTAATTCGTAGCGCACGAAATTTCCGTCGATGCCGAAGGTGACCAATTCTTTGGCGTCGTCACGGGCGATCGGGTCGTTTGCCGGTTGCTTGAGGCGATACCAGGATCCGCGAAGGGCCTCGGGAGCGGTGGGGGGGATGGACATGGATCACTCCTGGGTTTCGACGAGTCGAACGGGAATGGGGGCGGCCAGCCGGCCCGCCACCTGCATTGCCCAGTTGTCGCGGGCCTCCACCGAGCTCAGGTGTGTCGGTGGGTCCAGGGTCAGGGTCTCCGAAAAGCCGCGCTCGCTGTAGGGGTGAAGGCCGACGACCTCACCGTCGAGGACGATCGCCAGGTGGCGCACCTGCTCGGAAGAAGCAGAAGAGCGGATCTCCTGCGCTGCCTGGGCCGACAGGGAGAGCGCCACAAAGGGGATGCCTGCCGGATTTCGCCTCAGGCGAACGGATTGAACGTCCCCGTCCGTGGCTGCTGGGGGGCCGAGGCGAAGGCTTCTCCAGCCGTCGCCGTCTGGAAAGATCTCGAATTCTTCGCCGTCCGGGCTGTGCTCCTGAAGCGCGCGCCACAATTGGGACGAGGAAAAGGAGAATAGATAGAGGCGATCCGTGCGAAAGATGCCCGATTCACTGCGCAACTCAATATTGTCCGGCAGAGCGGCGGAAAGGTCGGCCCAGGGGCTGTCGTTGACCAGCACGGGACGGATCTCCAGGCGCCCGGAGGGGATGACCGCACCCTTTATGATGGGCTCGGAGTGGTTTCCGAAGGCCGTGACCCGCAGATTTCGTCCCCCGTCGAACTCCACCTCGTGGTTCTTGATGCCGATGGCGTCGAGGCGCTTCTCGATGCGCTCGGCAACTTTTATGGAGATCTCGGCGATCTGGCGTGAGCGCAGATCGCCGTCGAGATCGTCGTGGATGTGGCGATCGTCGATGGTGAGATCGAACTCCACGCGGTTGCCCTCGACCTGAGCCTGGGCGTCGGGGAGATCGACGGCCAGGAGCACCAGCATGGCCGCGGCGGCCATCAATGCTCGGCCTCCTATGCGATAAAACCGTTGGAACATCGAAGATCCTCGTTGTGGCTGTGGGAGCGCGGGCTGCCAGCCCACGCTCCCGGGTGTACTGAAGGCTTACTCAGAGTTGATTCGTTACAAAGTCGATAAAGTCGATCTTGGTGATGATGCCCGCCAGCTCTCCGCCGTCGATCACCAGCAGGACTCGCCCGTCTCCGAAGAGGTCGCCGATGACGCCGACCCGATCCGAGGGCTCGACGACGGCGAAGCTCGTCTCCACCAGGGTGTCGATGGTGTCGCCGTGGGCGCCGTCGCCCAGGAGGTGATCCAATACGTCGGACTCGTTGATGAGTCCGACCACCTCTCCGTCGTCGATGACGGGAAGCTGGCTGATGCCATGGACCTTCATGCGCTCGATGACGTCGGCCACCGTCTCCCCGGTGGTGGTGGTAAAGACGGTCTGTGCCCCCTCTTTGTTCACCAGAATGTCGGAGATGGTGGCGTCGCCCCAGCGATCTTCCAAAAATCCGTTCTCTCTCATCCAGTCGTCGTCGAAGATCTTGCTCAGATAGCGGGCCCCCGAGTCGGGGAGCAGGGCGATAATGTTGAGCTTTTCGTCGAGACGCCGGGCGTATTTGATGGCGGCGCAGATGACGGCTCCCGAAGATCCGCCGGCGAAGATCCCCTCTTCACGTACTAGACGCCGGGTATATCGAAAGCACTCTTTGTCGGACACGCGCACCACCTCGTCGACATAGTCGAAGTGCATCGTCGACGGGATGATATCCTCGCCAAACCCCTCCACCAGATAGGAGTGGGCCTCCGTGATCTTTCCGGTCTTGAAGTAGTCGTAGTAGATGGAGCCGATGGGATCGACGCCGACGACGGTGAGCTCCGGGTTCTGCTCCTTGAGGTATTTCGCCGTCCCCGAGATGGTGCCTCCCGTTCCCATGGTGGCCACGAAGACGTCGATCTCGCCACCGGTCTGCTCCCACAACTCGGGCCCCGTATCCAGATAGTGGGCCCGGGGATTGGAGGGGTTGTGGTATTGATTGGCCAGAAAGCCTCCCGGCGTCTCCTCGGCCAGGCGTCGGGCCACGGAATAATAAGATCGCGGATCGTCGGGCTCCACCGCCGTGGGGCAGACCACCACGCGCGCACCGAAGGCGCGCAGGGCCTTGATCTTCTCGTCGCTCATCTTGTCGGGCATCACGAAAATACAGTCGTAGCCCTTGACGGCCGCCGCCATGGCCAGCCCCATGCCCGTATTTCCGCTGGTGGCCTCGACGATGGTTCCTCCCGGCTCGAGCTCACCGCTCTTTTCGGCGTCTTCCACGATCTGAAGGGCCGGTCGATCTTTGACGCTCGATCCGGGATTGACGTATTCGAGCTTGAGATAAATATCGGAGTCCACGTCACTGGCCACAGAATGGCTCAGCACTAGCGGCGTATTTCCGATGACCTCCAGGATGTTTTTGGCGGCGTTCATGGCAATGGCTCCCGTCGAGAGGATAGGATGGGTTGGCGCGACATTACTTCTTCTAGTCCCGATAGGTAGCACCGACGGCGGCGACGGGACAAGAGTAACAGGAGCGATGGGGGAAGTGATTCCCTGAAAGGCGGGTAATGGGTGTTGGGTAATGGGTGTTGGGTAATGGGTGGTGGGTGTTGGGTGTTGGGTGGTGGGGATTGGGTGGTGGGGATTGGGTGATGGGTGGTGTTGGCAGGGATCGAGCTTTGATCTGGAGGTAATGAGATGGCGACGTATGTGATGGGCGATATACACGGATGCTTCGAGGAGTTTCAGCGTCTGCTGGAGGAGATCGAATTCGATCCGGCCTCCGATCGCCTGTGGCATACGGGGGATCTGGTCAACGGAGGTCCGCTGTCGCTGGAAGTGGTTCGCTGGTTCGTGGAGCACGATCGGGTGGCCACGACGGTATTGGGAAACCACGATCTCCACCTTTTGGCCGTGGCTTACGGGGTGAAGAAGAAGCGCAGCGTCGACAACTTCGGCGATATCCTGAGAGCTCCGGATTGTCGGGAATTGATGGACTGGCTGCGCCATCGCCCCATGCTCGTTCACAGCGAGCCCTGGGTGCTGGTGCACGCCGGTCTGTTGCCGGGCTGGACATTGCAGACGGCGAAAGAGCGGGCCCGCGATGTGGAGGAGTTGCTCCGATCTTCGAAGCCCGAGCAACTCCTGGAGGTGATGTACGGCAACCGACCGCGCCGACCGGAGGACGTCACCACTGTGGAGGAGCGCTGGCGGCTGACCGTCAACGCCATGACCCGGATGCGGGTGCTCACCGACGACGGCAAGCTCGAATTTCAGTTCAAATCCACCTACGAGGAGATTCCCGACGATCGCATGGCCTGGTTCGACGTCGACGATCCCGCCTGGCAGTCAGCGCGAATCATCTGTGGTCATTGGTCGGCCCTGGGGTTTCGAAATATGGATCACGTCGTCACCCTGGATACGGGCTGTCGGTGGGGCAATCGACTGACGGCCTTTCGCCTCGAGGACGAGGCCCTCTTCTCGGTGGAAAGCGGGTAATGTACCCAATCATCGCGCGAAATTTCGCGCCAGCAGGGAAGCCGTAAACCAGGTGCGAAGATAAAAGGCGCGCGGTTGGGTCAAGACGGCGTTTCCC
This sequence comes from Myxococcales bacterium, assembly GCA_007131755.1. Lineage (GTDB taxonomy): Bacteria > Myxococcota_A > Bradymonadia > Bradymonadales > Bradymonadaceae > SLJM01. The sequence continues at coordinate 18,128 of SLPW01000240.1, forward strand.
GCGCCGTCGACGGACCAGGTCGTGCTATGAGCGTTCGCTCCCTTCGGTCGAATCTGCAGGGCCCGTCCGTCGTGGGCGGTGATGGTGTCGACGCCGCCGCGGCGGATGACGTCCAGATGTTCTCGCCAGTCCTGTGCCAGAAGCGCTTCTTCCTGGGGTGTAGGTGACCACAAAAGTGGCGAGCCCACGACGCGATCGGCGATGGGGAGTCCCTCTTCGGCGAGGATGGGGATCCAGAGGACGTTGGCGAGTTTTTGGCGTGTGCGACTGGTCTCCCAGCGCACCTCGTCGGGATTTGCCAGGGGAACGGAGCAGACGAAGGTCGTCTCTCGAGGCTCTCCCCTTCGATCGACGGGAATGGTCTTCAATTCAACTTCCAATGCGTTGAAATCGACGGCCCCGTTGCCCTTATCGGCGCCCAGCGCCGACTCCAGCAGCCGGCCGATCCATCCCTTATGGCGGCGTAGATCCTCTGGCACCTCCCGCTCCAACGCGGCGGACAACTCGTGGAGTCGAAATCCGGCGATGGAGCGAGCGCGCTCCAGCAATGCTTTTGTCGTCGTCGGGGGTTCGAAAGACATCACGACGCGATCATACGACGGAGGTGCTGTGGGGCAAAGCGACGGCAGGAGTGTGATCCACCTTGATCGGTTGTAGGACTCAAAGTGGTCGAGGCTACACCCTGGCCCGAGCCCTGTCCCCGGCCCGCTATTATTTCGCGCCGTCCAAGAGGGTTGGGGTCAA
>SLPW01000323.1 GCA_007131755.1 Myxococcales bacterium
TCAACTTGGCTCACACTCCCAGGGGCTCGTCATTTCGAACCTTTAGGCCTGTGCTTATTTTCCTTCCAGCCAATCACCCATCGACCCATCATCATTGCAGGGGGCTTATGAGCGATTTTGTGATCTGGTTGTCGCCACTGCCAATTCCTCGAGTTCTACGCCGCCGCTGGAGTTGGCCCCATTCCCAGAATGTGGCCCTGCGCCGAGAGAGGTTTCGAGAACTCGGCCACAGATCGGATGAAGGGAGCGAATTGGTCTTCGTCGGTCATTGCCGTGGCCAGCGTCCCCATCGTCGCTTTATCCCCGTAGAATCTCTGGTCACGGAGCTGGGGAAATCCCTGGACGAGCGGGGTCCGCAGGCCCTGGACGACTTCCTTGGCCCCCTCGCCGGCGCCCATGTCTACGATGGAGGCAAGAGGGCTTTAATCTGGCGTGATCGCTTCGGTCGCCATCCCCTTCAGATGATTCGCCTTAGCATCGGATGGGCCATCACCACCTGCCCGGAGGTCACGGCTCGATTGAGCCGCGGCGTCCCCAGGTGGTCCAACGCCACCAATTTCGTCCACGGCGCTCACTCCACCTCCGACGCCGACGTCTTCACCGACGTCTTTCGAGTCCGCCCCGGCGAAGTGGTTTGCTTTCAGGATCGCAAGATCGATCGCCGCTTCCAGTGGTGGACCCCCCGCCAATATTCTTCGCCAGATCCCGAGGGGGAGATGCGCTCAATGCTCTACGAGATGGGATCTCTATATGGTCGACGACCACACCTACTCGCCCTGAGCGCCGGACTGGACTCCGCCACCCTCGCCGCATTCATCTCCCGACGCCATCCCTGCAGCGAGGCCTTTACCTTCGCCGACCCCCGCTCGTCGCACGACGAATCCGATCCTGCCTTGCAAATTGCTCGTCACCTCCAGCTTCGATGGTCGGCCTACTCCATCTCCGACCACTGGCCGTTGTCCAGGCTTCCCGACCATCGCTTCCCCGTCGCCTGGGGGCCACCCAGTCATCCCGACTCGGCGTGGAAATTTCCCTGTTACCGCCGGCTTGACCACCGTCGTCCTTCATTCCCCTTGATGTACGGGAACGGCGCCGACGAAGTTTTGTGGTTTCCACCGCGGCTGTGGCTGGAGAGCCGGTGGTACCGACGCGACTGGCAGACCCTTCTGGAGGCGTCGCGACATCTTCCCCTTTCGCGCTGGCTGCGCGCCGGGGCCGGTTCGTTCATCGATGGCGCCGGGCTGCGTTTTCTCGTCGACATGCTACCGCGCGACAACGACGATCCTCTCTGGGAGCGGCCCCAACACTGGATCGGAGAACCCGACGCTCCGTCGACGGCGCCGAGAAAATTGTCGCCTCACCAGCGCTTCGTCGATCTACGCCTTCAGCGCCTGAGCGCCTGGCGTTGGGAGCGTGTGGTGCGTTTTCTGGCCTTCGAATCACGACAGACCAACCGCCCGCTGTGGACTCCCTTCCTTGATGCACAATTCTGGGAATTAAGTTTGTCTCTGAGCCCGGAAGACCTCGTAGAGGGAGGACGCCAGAAGGCGATTCTAAGGCGAATCACCGCGCGGCTTCTTCCCGAGGACTGTCGGAGGCGGCCCAAGTTCGGCGGGTTTGACGACATCGTGGAGCGCGGTCTGGCTGATGAGGCGTCGCGACGTGTCTATGGGCTCTTCGCCCGACCGGCTCTCGAAGAGTGGTCGACCTTTCGGCCCGCTCGTTTTCTGGAGGCCTACGAGGCCTATCGCAGGGCAGGTCAACTTACGGCGGGCCACAAACGGGGATCCTGGGCGATCTGGCGCACCATCGCAACCGAGTTGTGGCTACGGCACAGGCATCAACGATCACCTCTTCCATACTGACTCGGGAGGACTTCGATGTACCGAACTCAATCGCAGCACAGGACGCTCATTCGCATTCACGACGGCCAATTCGCCTACGGCCCGAAGGACTCGTCGTCTTACCGCCCACCTCAGCTTCGTCGCCACGGTTCGCTGGGCCCCTTGATCCGCGGTGCATCCTGGAAGGGAGTGGACTCCGTCGGTGAGCTCAGCCCCGATCAGGTCTCCTATCCCGGCTGACCGGATCCGTCCCACCTTGCTTCTGAACGCTCCTTTTCACTATCCTGTCAGGGAGAGTTCCCTTCGTCCCAACCCGTTGCCCCACTGTGTCGGTTCGTCGCGCTGTTCCCATGGTGAGCCGGGTTGTGAACACTTACGCAGAGCATTCCTCGACGGTCATGACCCAAGATGTGACATTCGACACCGGTACCGCCCTCGGGGAGCGATACGAATTGAGAGAAGAAATCGGCGAGGGTAGCTTCGGACGGATCTATCGAGCCCGCCAACTCGACGTGGACCGCGACGTCGCCATCAAGATTCTTCCACCCCAATTCTGTGCCATGGACAATGTGGTGGAGCGCTTCCGCCGCGAGGCCCGTCTGGCCAGCCGGTTGCACCATCCCAATACCATCACGATCTACGAATACGGCCGTCATGAGCAAGTCTTCTTCATCGCCATGGAGTATCTACGCGGAGAAGACCTGGCCGATCGGCTAGCCAGAGAGCGGACCATCGAGTTGTCTGCCGCCCTCCACATCGCTCGCCAGACCCTGTCCAGCCTCAAAGAGGCACACCAGTTGGGGATCATCCACCGCGATCTCAAGCCCGAAAATATCTTCCTGACCCAGATGGGGGATGACGACACCTTCGTAAAGATCCTGGACTTCGGCATCGCGAAGCTCGCCTCCCATCACCCCCAGACGACGAGCGAAGACGGACGTGCCCTGACCATTCAGGGAAGTACCGTCGGCACTCCCATCTATATGTCTCCCGAGCAGGCAGCTGGAGAAGAGGTCGATTCCGCCTCCGATCTCTACGCGTTGGGAATCATCCTTTACGAGATGGTCAACGGATCGCCGCCCTTTGAGCGGGAGCGCCCCGTGCGCACCATGCGGGCACATCTCTTCGATCCCGTCCCCGACTTTCCAAATCAAGACTTGCAGGGCACCGTCTTCGAATCCATCGTCCGCCGGGCACTCGCCAAAGAGCCGGCTGATCGCTTTGATGACGCCGAGGAATTTCTCCAGGCCCTGTCTCGATCCGATCTGCAAGAACCCGTACCAAACGATGGCGAAGGCGCCAAAAACGACACCGTACCCTTTGAGTCGGTCTCCGATCGCATTCCCGCTGATCAAGCCCCTCCTCCTGCGGGGTTTTCCGCCCAACAGGGATCAGTGACCTCCTCGATCATCACCGTCCTCGACGCACCGGAGGACGAAGACGTCATCGTGTTGACCAAGAAAAAGACCCGCGGCGCCCCCGGGCAGACTCCTTCTGCACAGGGTGATTTCCACTCCGATGGGCCATCATCCCTCAATTCCACCGCCCCGAATGAAGTCGACTCTTCCCCGCCCCAAACACCGGACCACTCCGGTGATTGGGGATGGAGCGAAGACATCGCTGCCACCGATGCATCGGGCTCTCAGATCTTGACGGGCATCGAGTCCGAAGGCACCCGTCGCTGGGTCATCGCTTTGGCGGCTCTTCTCGTCGTCGCCGCTGCCGTGACCCTGGCCCTCATCTTGTGACGATCGTCACCAGGCCCCGTAAAGAGGTCTCGCCTCAGTGCCCGTTAATCCGAAATAGCCGGGCCTTGATATCGGACACCACCATGGAGATGGCGATGTCGTTCTCCCCTCCTCTGGGGATGATCACGTCGGCGTACCGTTTGCTCGGCTCTACGAAGCTATAGTGCATGGGCCGTACGGTCTTGGTGTACTGGTGGATGACCGACTCCAGCGATCGCTTTCTCTCCGCCACATCGCGTTTGAGGCGCCGAATAAAGCGGACATCATCGTCTGCGTCGACGAAGATCTTGGCATCCAGCAACTGGCGCACCGATCCCACGGCCAGCACCAATATCCCCTCCACCAGAATGATCGGTGCCGGCGCGACCTTGACCACTTCTCCCGTGCGGACCGATTCCTCGAAGCTGTAAAGCGGCTTGTTGATCGTCTCCCCTCTCCCCAGCCGATCCAGGTGTTCGATGAAGAGATCGGTGTCGAAGGCGTCGGGGTGATCGAAGTTGACCTTTCGCCGCTCCTCGGCGTCCAGATGACTCAGATCCTGGTAGTAGGAATCCATATCAAGGCAGGTCACCTCTTCGTTGAAGGCCCCCAGAATTCGTCTAGCTACCGTCGTCTTACCTGAGCCCGTTCCCCCGGCGATTCCGACCAGTATTGGACCTTTCATCTCACTGCACCTCTTTACTTCCAGCACATCCCAATCTACTTCACGCCCCCATAACCACCACCTGCCAACTCAGGGAGGGATCAACCCATCCTACTCTACGTCACCGTCGACGTCGCGCAAAAACTGAACGTTATCAGGGATAACTGACGCTAATTCGATAGGGTTCACACACCGCTCCGGAGGTCGCGCTCACCGCCACATAATAGAGACCATGGGGCAGATCAATCCTCGTCTCTTCATCGGATCCCGGACCGCTCCGGTTGACATTAGCTACTCGGCCTCCCTCGTCGTCAAAGACTTCGAATCCCAGATCGAGGCGATTTCCCTCCAATTGAATTCGCACCGCCTCCGTCTCCGGTGCCGCCCAGGGATCGGGGGCCTGCTCGCCATCGTCGTCCACCTCTTCGTCCTCCACCGGTTCGTCGCCGTCGACGTAGGCCTCGTCGGGACCGACGATAAAGGCGTAGAAATCTACATCGCCTTCACGGGCGATGAATCCCGTCCTGCTCTGTCCCACGACAAGCCTGTCGGCAAGGCCCATCTCGTCGTTCGGTTCGACCTCCAACTCCGGCTTCTCCGCCATGTTGATCACCTGCAACTCATAATCGAAGGATCGGGGGCGAAACCCCTCCTCCGTATCCACCGATCGCACTTCGACGTGATATTCCCCCGCCTCGAGCAACTCGTTGCACACCACCAGCCCCTCCTCGGGATCGGCGGCGCGAAATTCAAGCTCCTCGCCGTCTTCGGGAATCCATCTCATCGCAAGCTGATGCGCCTCACTCAGCGGCATCAGGCGTATCTGTACCACATATTCCGGCGCCTCTTTCACCGGCACCGATTCCCAGGGATCGACGATCTCAGGCAGGTCCTGCGGATCCAAGCCCTCCTCTTCGACGAGAGTACGAATCGCAGGCGACAGGTGAGCCAACTCCTCGCCCTCGTCGTCCTCCTGCCGATCGACATCGTCCTCCTTGTCGTCGATGACGAGTCGAAATCGGTCCACATCGCCCGGCGTATGCAAATAGCCCCGAAGGGGCTTGTCAAACCCGATCCGCTGCGCCGAGTCCGCCGTGTCGTTGGGCTCTCGCTCCACCACGTAGCCATCCCCCGGTGGGTGTTCGATGATTCGCATTCGATAGCTCTGATCGCGGTCGTAGGAATCGTCGGCGCTGAGAACGAAATACAGACCTTCCCCCCGCTCAGCGTCCAATGAGAGGTTTGGAATGA
>SLPW01000290.1 GCA_007131755.1 Myxococcales bacterium
GAAATTGCTCATAAGACTGCGGTGGACTGAGTGTGACGTGCTCTCCCCACAACTGGAGCGCCTCTTTCCACGCCTCTTCGATGCCAAGATCGACGGCCTGGATATCCCCTTCGACGGAGGAGCCCTCCTCCCCTTCATCAGAACCCAAGAGCCGACGCAGACGATCCCACATCACTCACTTCCCTGCCCCACCTTCGGATAGGCAGCTACGAGAAATTGAGACGTCCTGAGTGTACAGATCGCCCGCCAGGGGTTTTGTGCCGACACGTAAACTGCAGACATGCCGGGCTCGCTTCGAGCCTTCTGCCAGTCCCAGGCGCCCGCCGTTGCCGTGCCTCTTTCTTCCTGCCCGTCGGCAGCACTCTCCTCGTATAGCTCGGCTCCAGCGTCACCCAGCACCTTCGGTTCTTGCCCGAGCCAGACCATCTTCGCTCCCTTGGGACGGCCGTCGAGTCCATTGTGTCGGTGGTAGACGACCGCCACCCGGGGGGCAATGAAGTCGAGCGCTCCGGGGAGAAATCGCGCATCTTCTTCGCCGAGCCAGATCCAGCACACCTCGAAGTCGTCCTCATCAAGCTCTTCGGAGGGCGACTCCATAATGGCCTCCGTGATCCGTCGAACGTCCTCCTCGAAGGTCTCCAGTCGAGTCCCACGCTCAGACAACAGCTCCAGAAAGAGCCTCTGAAACCAGGGAGATCGCGTCTCCAGATTTTCTCCGACATTCCAGCAAGCCGACAGCACCTCCGCCTGCCGCTGCGGCTGTAGCGACGCCAGATGAGCGGGCAGGACTTCGAACCACGCAAAGGAGAAGAAATTCGGACGCCCCACATCGTCGACGGGATAGAGATACCCAAGGCCCACCGCCTCGGCGGCCAGCTTCAGATAGGCCTCCAGGATCGACTCCTGGTGCTCCCCATCACACTCTTCGAGGTGGAGCGCCACGACCAGCTCTTTGGCCGGACCGTCTACCAGTGCACGCCAGGTCTCCGGCGCCCAGCGTGGAAAACGCCGCGCCGCCGCCTCTGCAATTTCTTCGATCCAATTGGCTGGCATGGCCTATCTCCATAGTCCTCGACGAATCTCACTCGTTCTCCCAATCACCCAACACCAACCACCCGCCCTTCACACCCGCCACCTATCACCCGCCCTTCACACCAACCACCCGCCACCTATCACCCGCTTTTCACGCCTTTCACACCCACCACCAACCACCCGCCACCTATCACCCGCTTTTCACACCCACCACCCGCCACCTATCACCCGCTCTTCACCCGCTCTTCAACCAATGCCAGTAATTATTGTACCGGCTGTACATCGCCTTCAACTGAACGATCTCTTCGTAGACCGGACCCGACAACTCCGCTTTTCCCATCAGATCCGAGATTCTCACCTGGAGTCGACTCATCCGATTGCGCACCTCCAGGGCGTCCACGCCGGTCAGGCCTTCGTCGAGCAAGGCCCTCTCCTTTCGAATCTTGCGGCGACGATCCCGGTAACGCGGATATTGCTCCATGGCGGCGTCGAAGAGATGTCGAATCCACACCACGCGGTCGCGCAACATCGCCTTATGATCGTCGTCTTCGAAGAATCGACTTCGCTCGTTGGGCTTTAGCTTGTCGTGGAGGACCCAGGGAAGGATCTGGCGAAAATCCTCGAGCTCCACCGTGCGATGCCCCCGAAAATAGGCCATGGCTTTCGCAAAGTGGAAGCACGTCAGGTAGACCCGGGCCGACACGCCGTTTTCGGTCTGCGTACAAAGGTGCTGGCGCTTGTCCAGCGGGCAAGCCTCGGTACATACGGAGGCTACGCTTCGTCCGTTCAGGTGGAGCGTGTCCTTATTCATGAATTCGAAGCGCATCGAAGCCATGCGGCAGAAATCGAGCTGGCCGAGGAAGAAGGATACCCGGTCGAGCTCCTCTTCATCGATCTCCACCGCCAGGATGGCCTCGTAGATGGCGCCGAGCTCGCTTTCGCTGAAGACGATCTCCTCCGGCACCAGAGACTCCGGCCTCGTATCGGACTCGATTCGCTCCACCAGGGTGTTGACGAAATGGGAGTTGAAGGGAACGGCGCGCACCACCACGTCCAGTCGGTCCTTGAGGGCGTCGATGACCTCGAAGGTGCCCCCTCCGGCGTCGTCGTTGGCCGTCAAAAACCAGCTCGATTGACCGGTATAGACGTATTGGTCGTACATCTCTGCGTACCCCTCGGCCAGCAGAGACAACAAGGCGGACTGAGTCTTGGTGGGGATGCGGTTGTATTCGTCGATGATCTTGACCCGCTGCCCTATCCACTCTCTCCATGCCACGTCGATATCCGAGGCCTTTTCGGCGCTCATCATATCCGCCGGCAGCGGCGAACCCAGCATCTCCGATACCGTAAGCTGGGGATGACCTCGCACGATGGCTCGCCGGATCTGTTCATGGCTCATGCCGGCGATGAGGCCCATCAGGACCGCCGACGTCGTCTTCCCTCGCCCGGGGCCCCCGACCATCAGCGCGCGCCGACACGTAAAGAGGGTCAACATCGGCATCAATACGAAGGAGCTGTAGCTCATGGCGTCGTGAAGCATCACCTCGTCACCGGAGGTATTCTTTACGGACAGCTTCTCCCCGTATTCGATATCGTAATATGGCGAGATGACGGCGTTATTGGTGATCCACCAATAGGCCTGGCGCATCTTGTCGTGAAGATCTTTTCCGTCGCGCTCCGACAGGTGTACCTCGAGGCGATCGCGGTCCGGTGACGCCCTCCCCTCCAGCAAGTCCAATAACTTGTCGGCCCTGGTGACCTCCTTATCGCCCATCTCGACTCTCCTGCTGATCTGCCGGCCGGTCTTCGCTATTGCCTGCTCTTTCGCGAAGTCGCAACTGCTCGCTCAATAATCTCTTACGCTGATTTGAGTCCGGGACCTCATCCAAGGCCTGCCGCGCTCGCTTCAGCCTGCCGGTGACCATCCAAAACCATGCTCTTTGGGCACCGTCGATATCGCCATCATCATTTTGTGCTCGTTCCAAGACCGCTTCCTGCGCCTCGTCTCCTGCGACTCGATCTGCGATCTGCCAGGGCTTCTCATCGCGGCGGTGGATGACCACCAGATCGGTGGGTATGACCTGTGAATCGATCATGGCGTCGACACCGAGTTTTCGCAACAGCGCTTTCACTTCGACAGCTCGAGAACCCTTCAGAAATGGCTCCAGGCTGCGCACCGGATCGTCCTCCAGTCGGGTCTGGTTCAGCGCCACCAGCGCCCAGCCCAATCCTCCCGTCTCGTGAAGGCGCGTGACGAGCCGCGCCAACTGTCGACGTCGCTCCCCACTACTGCTCTGCTCTCCGTCGACCATGGTGCCGATGGCCACAGCGAAGTCGAAGGGCCCCTGCTCGTCGACGGCCGGTGCGTTCCAATCGGCCTCCACGAATCGACTCGCACCATCGCCAAAATCTTCACGGGCCCTCGCCAACACGTCGCTTCGCCTGTCCACGCCCACATAAACTCCGGGCGCAGCGATCTTCAGGTATTCGAAGAGCCGTCCCGTCCCACATCCCAGGTCCAGGACCTTCGACGTCGGCGAAATCTCCAATCCCCGCCGCACCACTTCGAAGCGCAGCCACTGCTCGAGCCGATGACGCCAGCCATCCATACGGGCCGGCTCCCCCCCACTCTGAGCACATAACTCAGCGTAGTAGTCCGTCACTCCACGCTCTCCGTGGACAGAGTATGGCGAATCCCCCGCTCCTGGTCGTCTGCAATCTCTTCCGCCAGCTTCGCCAGATCCTGGCGTCCGGCGTCGGCTGCCATCTCGGCGGCCATGGAAAGCGTCTTCTTCACCATCGGATTGCGGACCCCCGTGGCCTCGAGGGCCAATTTGATCTCCAGCACCGCGCTCTCCCACCCGATCCATCGTTGACGGCCGGCGTTGGCGGCCAACATTCCGGCCTTCGCCTGCGCCTCCAGTCCCTGTTGGCCCCGATGATTGAAGGTCATGGCCAACGACAAAAATAACTCCGATGCCGGCTGATATTTCTTCTCCTCCAGGTAAATCATTCCCAGATTCAACCGCACGAAGTTGACCTCCCCCGAACCCAGGTCGCGGTAGAGGCGAAGCGACTCCAGGGCGTATTCCTCGGCCTCCTCCAGCCTACCCTGCATTCGGCTCCACTCGGCGAGGTCATTGAGGCAGTCGGCAATCCCTCCGATATTTTCGAGCTCTTCGAAGTGCTCCAGAGCTTTTAGAGAAGCCTCACGGGCGGCATCGAAGTCGCCGCTCTGGCGCATGACGTCACCCAGGGCATTATAGGACTGGGCCTGACCGTAGACGTCACCCAGGGCCGAGAATTGTTCTCGTGCCGCATCGAAATGGCGTCGCGCCTTCTCGAAATCACCGCGTTGCTCCTCGACGCGTCCCAACTCCAATAGAGCCTGCGCGCCCAGTAAATCGTCGTCTCTTTGAAATGCCTCGTGCGCCGATTTCAGCGCTTTCTCCGCGGCTCCCAATTCGCCCAGCGCCCTCAGGCCGACGCCGGCCCACAATTTGGCACGCGCCTCGAGCTGGTCATATCCCTCTTGCCCGGCCATGCGTGCAGCCTCGGTGGCGACCTGAGCACATTGGCGATAAGCACCTCTTCTCGCGTGCAGGCGAGCCGTATCGATGCGAGTCTTTAACCTCCAGCGTTCAGAACGCTCCCGGGTGATTTCGTCGCGCCACTCGATGAGGCTTTCGGCGTGGTCATAATCACTTCGCTCGACGGCTTCGTCGATGGCCCGGCCCAGCGGTTCGAGGCCACGCTCCAATTTATCCGCTTCAATCCAGTGCCAGGCGATCCTCTCCGCAACGCCCACCTCACAGGGCCCGTACATTTTCGAGAGGGTGCGGGCGCAAACGTCGTTCCACTGCTCCCACCTTCCTTCGTCGCGGGCTCGTCGCTCCAGACTTTCCTGGAGCATTCCATGCGCAAATTGCCAGCCCCCCTCGAGCTGTCTGGCCAGGTCTTCGTCGACGAGGTTCGTCACCAACCCCGGCACCGGATTCAGCCCCGCCACTTCCTTTGCCCGGCCCCATTCCTTTCGGTCCACCTCTTGTCCAAGGGTGGCCGCCAATTCCAGATGGGCCACGGCCTCCTTGTTCTGGGTGCCCAAAAACCCCTGGATACGCTCGTCCCACAACTGATGGAGATCGTCGGGAATGGATACGTCTGCCCCGCTGAGCAGCCGAAATCCGTCGTCATCCATCACCAATTTCCCGCGAGCCACCCAGTCTTCTACCAATTGTACGGCGAATAGCGGGATACCGTCGCTGCGGGTAAGGACGTGTTCGGCCAGCCTCTCGTTGAGCCTGAGCAGGTGAAGCACCAGCTTTCGCACGTCATCCTCATCCAGGCGCTCGAGACGTCTTCGTTCGACGCCTGCAGACTCCACCAGGCGATCGAGCACATCCGATTCTCGCTTGCGAAATCCCAGCGCTTCGCTTCGCGCCGTCATCGCCA
>SLPW01000246.1 GCA_007131755.1 Myxococcales bacterium
AAGAGATGGTGGTTCGAATCTCCCCGTCGACAGCCGAGTTCGAACTCCGTGGCATCGTCTCCAACTGTGACAAGCTGAATCCGAAAACCGGCCGCTGTGACTGTTTTCGCAAGCGCCAGCAAAAGTTGCATCGAATGAGCCGGGTCGATTACCAACGTCGCTTCCAGATCGCCCAACTCCTCGCCGACCAGCTTCGCTTGCTGTCGTAATTCTTCGACCTTCCTAATCATTTGATCATACAAGGGCTCGATGCGTAGCGACCCGGGAGCGGCAAAAAAGTTCGACTCGACCTCCCCGCGGCGCAGGCCGACGACATAATGATCATTGACGATGATCCGACCTGGCGTCGCTTCGACGACGACTTCGCTGACCGGTACGGCATCGACGAAAAACCCTTGCGGAACGCTTTCGTCTTCGAATTGCAAACAGGCGACGGGGCAGTCCTCGCACCCCGCAAAGGCCCGGTCGCCGCGAACCATGCAGGTAACATCATGCCGAGTCCCGGGCTGCAAAAACTCCATTCCTGCAAAGGGCTCGAAGGACTCCGGAAGTTGGAACGACGAGCTATTCTCTGCAAACTCCACCCCATCTTGGTCTCCGGCCACTCGGTCACAACCGATGACGACACAACTCAAGGCGGTCATTCCGAATACGGCCAGACATAGGCGCCTCCACATAACGTCCCTCTTCCGTCGCCAATCACTCCTCACCGGGCTCTCATCGATCTCGACCCTACCATCCAACCCCAACGAATGGCATCGCCCACTGCACCGGCTCCAGTGGCGCTCGGTCGACCTGCCCCCCTACCCGCCGAATCCAACTTCCCACACATGTCGTCTTTCCGCTTGTTCCCAACAGTGAGTCGACGCACAACGTCGTTCAGAAGCGGCGGTGGCGGTTCCCCGCCGCAATAATGTAAATTCAAATCATGATCTTTCGCGGACCCTCTCTCGTAGAATACGCAGCGGCGGTACAACGCCTTGGGCACAAGGCGTAATAACGAGGCACCTTTTTTGCGATAGGTAATCGAGCGCAGAATGTCCTCTTCGCTCGACCCTGTGCCATCATAACAGGCTCCTTCGTGCCACCATCGATGCCGCCGAAAGACGAACCGTGTTAACCCGTTCTCTATTCTTCGAGCGACGTCTACGTGCACTCCGCTCACTCATCGAGGACAACCATGACTACCCTTCGAGCCCTTCTGCTACTGGTAGCATTTTCTTGCGTCGCCTGTTCGCAAACACCTGTGGCCGCCGATTCCTCGGGTACTCAAACGCCGGATCCCTTGTCGAAACTCGATGACGACGATGTGCGTATTCGCTTCCAAGCCGTGGAGCGTCTTCGAGAATATCTGCAGGTGCCGGTGATCTCCTATGAGCGTGGTGAGGGTTGTTTTTTCGTGGAGGCCCCATCCGTGCTGGAGTGTTCGGAGCGCGTCGAATTCTGCACCGTAACGAGCGGGACTTACGTCAGCGGGAATACAGGTCGTGACGTGGCCTGGGCCTATCCGAAAGACCCACCGGCGATCTTCACAGAGGACGTATTTTTCAAGGACGGAATGACGACCGCCTTCGGCTCGGGACAAATTCCGGGAGGCATTCCACTGCTTGAGCGGTTTCGCCCGGAAAAGCCGGAGTTCGCCTGTGGAGAACTACGCCCTGGGGCCCGTTCCGGAAGCGCCGCCCCCGCCGAGGAGACCGAGGAGGAGGCACGGCGTCGACAGGCCGAAGAACGACGCCTGCGACAGGAACAAAAGCGACAACGCGAAGAGTACGAAACCTGCATCGAAGAGTTGGAGGAGCAACGCCAGGAGGTACGCTGCGAGGTGGTCTTCGTCAATCCCTGCCGCAAGGAGGCATTCATGATGTGTCGCGAGCACAATCCCGCCGGCGGAAGGCTCCACCAGATCGATGCCCCTCGCGACGAGTTACTCCGAATCACCTGGGAGGAGGGCACCGAGCAGGAGTCGGCGTTATTCACGGTGGAGATGCAGACCGCACATGACGTCGAATGAGCATGTCTTCCTTGGTTTCACGGCATCCTGGCGGGCACTCCCCGTTGCTGCGCGCCAACCTCACCGCACACCTCATATGCCGAGAATACCCATCATCCTTTTGCCTATCACCACTAATTCCGCCATAATGCCGCCGTTGACAGACCACCAGCGGGAGAGCAGCGATGCCAGAAGGGACGTATATAGATACGAGGGCCGATGAGCTGGCCAATGCTGGTGACATTGCCGCGCGCAGCGCGGCGGCCATACGAAAACATTTCGAGGAGCGAATCGCCGCTGTCTGCGGACCTGTCCTTATCGCCGCGGTCCTCATGGCCAGCCTGTCGCCATCTATCGCGTCCGCTTCGAGCCAGGGCAGGTGTGCTGCGACGGCTGTCGTCGCCAGCGTGCCCTATGTGTCCGATGACGCGATTCACTTTGATGCCGTCATCGTTGGCGGTACCTACGGATATTGTTACGTGCGTAAGGGCAACGTCGTCGGCGTGTGGCTGCTACAAGAGGAGGCCCAAGAGCAATTCGAGCGCGGCCAACCAATCTCGCTCATCGGGACCTGCTCTAGCGATGCGATGGCCGGGTCCGGGTGCGGCGGCTGGACCCCTGATCGGGGCGACAGCCACGGGCCCGGCAGAACGGAGCACATGTCCGCAGAGCAAGTAGAGCAGTTTGTACGCCGCCCCCGCAATCCGGATGCGGCGGTGGAGATGACCGACGAAGAGATCGACCAATTCATCTATCGCTCCCGCGCCACGCGCGACCAACGTTGCTCGGTGATGGGCGCGGTCGCCGGCGAGCCAGTGGTCACCGAGGAAATGATCAGCTTCGATGCTGTCGTGTACGGGGAGTTCTCCGGCATGTGCAAACGGGAGCAGAAGGAGGTGGTTGAGGTCCGCCTCGAGCGCGGCGCATGCACGGCGGACTCAACGCGCCCGGACGGGCAAGAGCCCGAGCTACGCGATGAAACCCGCCTCGATTGCGAGCAATTCGACGAGGCTGCCGACAAGCTCGAGCGGGGGCAGGCAGTGCCTCTGGTCGGCCGATGCACGGGGGGGATGTTCATCAAGTGTCATCAGTGGGGCCTCGATCCTGGGGCGTTCGAACGTTTGACCGACTCCGACGACAATCTGCGCTACCGGCTGTCGGCAGACGAAACTGACGAAGCCGCACACGCCCTCGACCAGGCCCACAAACTGGCCACCTTCGAGGTCGTCGTCGACGAAGACGGCCTCGGTGTCCAGGAGGACGCTGCTGAGAGAATCGCACGTAGGCTTGAGGTCAATGTGCGCCGCTGTGCAATGCTCGTTTTTCGAGAGACGACCTTCACCGAGGGCTCACTGACGGTTGAACTCGACATTGAAGAGCGAGGACGAGTCGAGGAAGCAGCCGTCCCCCACAGCGACTTTCCCGACTCGATCAACGAATGTGTCGAAAAAAACGCAACGCGGCTCAGGTTTCCGCCTCTCGACTCCCCGTCGGCCAACCGCTCCGTCCAGGTTACGATCTCGGCCGGTCCGTGAGCCGTGGTTGGTTCGCTTGGCCTCGAAGAGCAATTTGGCAACGGGAACGTTGACGCAGACGGACATTAAAAATCCGGACTAAGAAGCGGTCAAAGAAGCCATGAGCAGGGATGAGAAGATTTTGCTCCAGTTTTTGATCGAAAAACGTAGGCCCAGCAGCGCTACGTCGAGACTTTTCGGCGAAAACTGAGGTAAGAAGGCCCATCATCTGCGACCAAATCTGCTTTTTTGACCGCTCCTAAGTGCAACAGCACGTAGCTAAACGCCGGTCCGTCCAACGAAAAGCGTAGAGGCTGCACGACGAAAACAAGCGCCACGGAGCAGGTGAGCTATGCCCTGCTGACCTTGTTGTTTCGCTCCGGTCTGTCCGTAATCAACTATGGAACGGATTGAACTGGTGAACACCCCGGATGACATCGCAATTACCCCTCCTCACATCTGTTGCCACCGTTCCAGACATCCCCTTGAAATTTCCCACGGCCAAGTGATGTTCTACCATTAGCCCGGATTATTCATGAGCTTCGTCGCGAGACACAGCAGGGCCGCATGGACACTGGATAATGACGACCGACACGATGCCGTGCATCGTGGAGGGAGAGCGACCTTACAGGAGCGGTCAGCGCCAGTGTCCATCGGCATCTGCGAAGTCGCAGTAGAATGGTCATGAATAATCCGGGTTAGGGATAGGAGTAGGAGTGAATGTAGAGATTTCCACAATAGCCTATCGAGGTGGGCACACAATTGGGCTCTATATCGCTCGGGGGAACGCCTGGCTCAGCGTCGGTGTACACGATGTTCAGGTAATATTCCCTGTCCGGCTCCAGCACACACCTTGTCGAGTGGTCTATCGCCTGCCAACGAAAACCCTCGTTTCCTTCGCGAATACAACCAGGACCAAGATTCGCGGCATCGAAATCCCCCTCGCAGCTCGATATGGAAATCAGACGAGGAGGTCCGTTATAGCCCGCCATGATCTCCGATACGAATATCCCGTTGTGTCCCTCTGCTAGATCCGCCGGGGTGTCGAATCGAATTGATGCATATTGGTCGGGCAGCAGCCGAAACCGACGTTGCACCGATTGCCCCGGAAAAGGATCGAGCCATACGGCACTGAATTCCGTCCCATCTTGTGGGTCGTTTGGATCGTCAATCACCGAAATAGCACGGGTAAACGCGCCTTCCGAAGCCTCTTCCAGACTGGGGATTCCAGCGCAGTCATCCGGCCCGGAACCGTTTTCGGGCTCTACGCACAGGTCATCCTCGCACTCCAGATCTGCGTTGCAGGTCTGGTCCGAATAGCAGGCTTGTCCCAATCCTCCTTCTTCTGTCGCTTCCGGCTCCACGCACAAGTCATCCTCGCACTCCAGATCCGCGTTGCAGGTCTGGTCCGAATAGCAGGCTTGTCCCAATCCTCCTTCTTCTGTCGCTTCCGACTCCACGCACAGGTCATCCTCGCACTCCAGATCTGCGTCGCAGGTCTGGTTTGGATAACAAGGCTCTCCCTTTCCTCCCTGCTCGGTTGCATCGGACTCCACACAGACCCCGAATCTACACTCCAGCTCCCCGTCGCATGTCTCGTTCGGATAGCAGGGTCCTCCCTCGCCACCCGCCGAAACATCCTCTTCGGACCCACAGGCAGATCCAATCACCAGCACTACCCAATAGGCCACAAAGACGATGCTGAGTCCGCCACGCCGCATATGAAGTTCTCCAAAAGCTGTGTTCCAAGGATCTCCCGGGCTCCGTCAGCGGCCAGACATCAAACCTGACAATATTTCTGCGCCTACCCGGAGAGCCGTTCTTTTCGTAGGATTATCAAGAACCGTTTCCGATGACTAGTCTAGAGTTTCGCCATTTTGTAGGCCGGTCTGGACAGAAGGACAAGGCCTGCGTCGTGTTGTCGGACGGTGGAAAGGGAATCCAAACGGCCGATAAAAGAAGGTAAAATAAAGGGG
>SLPW01000595.1 GCA_007131755.1 Myxococcales bacterium
AGGGGCATCACCAGCAGGCTGTCCAGCGCCGAGAAATCCTCTTTTTTCGTCAACACCGGCGTGCGCCCCTGGCGCAGGCGTCCACCCACCGGCAAATAGTGGCGATTGGCCACCACCATCGAGACCAGCCCCTGATTGGACTCGAACTCCACCTCTTCCCAGTCCCCGCGGGCCTTTGCTGCGTCGCCGTCGACGCAGACCACCCGATGGTGATCTCTTTCGTCGTCATATAGCGTGATGGCCGCAAAATCGTAGTCCGTGATCTGACGGGCGCTGTCCAGGGCCACCTCGTAGACCTCCTGCGGAGTCAGCACCCCGTTGAGCTGGCGACTGGCCTCATAAAAACGCCCCACCTCAAATCGGGTCTTCTCGATGGAGGCCACCATCCGCTCGTTCTCCACAGCCCGCATCACGTAGGAGGCCGCCTCCTCCACGATGCGCACCTCCTCATCGCCGAAGGCGCTCTCCACAACGCGATCGACGCATAGCACTCCGCGAAGGTGGCCATTTTCGATGACCGGAACCCCCACGAATGCGCTCACTCCCGGCGGCGTGCGATAATAGGCCAGGCCCCGAAAATCGGGACGCAATTCACTGAGCTTGACCGTATCGCGCCGTCGAGTAATTCCACCGATCACCCCTCCGGCGGGATCGATCCTCCCCTCTACGATTTCGTCGCTATCGCTTATCAACTCCTTGATACGCAGCGTCTCGTTTCGCACGTCAAACCACAGCAGGACCACCGTATGGGCCTTCAGCGCCGTCTTCACCAACTCCAGGGTCACGAAGATCGTCTGGTGGACGGCCTGCACCGCATCGCGGACGATCAGCTCCTGGGCCTCCTTTCGATCCACCGGGCTTTCGGAGCGGCCGGCGTGAATGAGCCGAAATTCGCGCGCTTCCTCCAGAAGTCGGCGCCGCTCGCGCGCCACCTCTTGTTCCCATTTCTGGTGGCGTTCTTCGCTATAACGCCCCACCAGCGCCCAGGAAGACAGGGCGAAGGCGACCATCAGGCCCCATCGCACTGAGAGCACAGCCCAGTCGATGGCCGTCCAACTCTCCACCGGCGACGGACCGATACCTGCCACCGCAGGCGCCGTCCCCAGCCAGTGACTCGCCCCCTCCAGGACCATCGCCGCCGACAGGGTCACCAACGCCGTGCGCCCCGACGAGGTGCACACCACCCAGGCCAGCACCAAAAAGACCGCGGCGTAGATCTCCACGCCCATTCCCCCCAGCCATCGGGCGGCCACGAAGACGGCCACCACGGCCAATAATCCCTCCTCGGGAATGGTCATCACCGCCTTGCTCCCACCCCGCCTGCGCCGTCTGAAAGACATGGCTCCCAACAAACCCAGCGCCAGGGCCAGCACCAGGCCATTCCAGACCGGCCACATCCATACCGTTCCCACCAGGCCTGCCGCATAACCGGCCCCGATCAGGACGATCAATGCCCAGACCCATCGACTCCCCTCCCACTGCTTGGAATGAATGCGGCTGTGCGTTCTCGTACTCATTGCGGCCTCCTTGCCGATGGGGCGTCCGTCCCTGGTCGCCCTTTCTCTCTACCCCTCGTCCTCCCACTTACCCGGCCCCAACCTCGACGCCTCCACGATGTCCACCACGCGCTGGCGTTCAATGGGTCCCACCGACTCGTCGACACGCACCCGAAGTTCGGCTCCCGGAAGCTCCTCGGCCAACCCGGCCAGACGATCCTCCAATTGGGCCATCTCAATCTCTTCTCCCGCAAGCTCCAACCCCTGGGCCCTCACCTCGAGGTGCACCAGGATCGAAGTCGGCCCATCCTCTTCGTCGAATTGAAAGATCAACTCGTGGGGGCGGGCCATGCCCACGGACTCCCGGGCCCGCCTCTCGGCCAGTCTGGGATCGTCGCGAAGGGCCAAGATCTGGCGTTCCAACTCCGCATTTCGATCGGCCAACTCCTGATTCTGGGCCTCCAGATGACTCAACTCCGTCTCCAATTCCTGAAGCCTGTCCAGAGAAGGATGAGTCAACACAAAGTAGACCAGCCCGCATACGACGGTGACGAACACCAACATGATTGCCAGTCGCATCGACCTTTCTCCAGACGAACGTGCCTACTCTTCACGACACCGACGCTAACAGTCCCGGCGACAGATGCAAGAAATCCCGTCGCGCTCAATGAGGTCGCACCGCCATATGCACCCGCTCGAATCCGACCTTTCGGGCGGCGTCCATCAATTCGATCACCGCTCCGTGCGTGGCGTCGACGTCTCCTTGAATCCACAGCAGGGCCTGCGGATTCTCGGCGTATATCCGCTCCATCTCCCCTTGCGCATCTTCGATCTTGCGGGGCTCTCCGTCTTGCTTTCGCATCTCGATCCTGCCGTCGGGGTAGACCCGCATCACCACCCGAAACTCCTCGTCCACCGCCATCGCCTCTCCGCTGTCGGCTCCCGGAAGATCGACGTCCAGCCGCTCCACAGCACTCATCGCCGGCGTGGTGGTCATCACAAAAAAGATGAGCAATAGGAAGATGACGTCGATAAGCGGTGTGATCTCGAGCGTCGTCTCCACCCGCCCCCTACCCCTGGAGCCTGCACGAAAATTCATTCTCCCCCCGCCGCCCGCCTTCGCACGGCATCATGGGCCTCCACCAGCGTTGCCGACTCCTCTTCGTCTTCGGGAGCCGATGTCTCTTCGGCTCCCCCCACCGACGGAGGAGGCGCCAGTCGATCCAGAAGCCGGGCCGCCGCCTCCTCCAACTCCACGGCCAGCGTATCGAGTCGCCCCAACAAATAGCGGTATCCCAGATAGAGCGGGATCGCCACGGCCAGACCGGCCGCCGTCGTCACCAGAGCCACCCAGATTCCCCCGGCCAGCGCCGTCGGATCCACCACCCCGTCGGCCCCCGCCTCGTCCACCAGATCATAAAAGACGCTGATCATCCCCACCACCGTCCCCAAAAGCCCCATCAGGGGTGTCACAGACGCCAGAGCCCCGATGGCGCCTACGTAGCGTTCGAGCCGGTTCATCTCCCGCCGGCCCACGTCCTCCATCGCCTCTCTTATCTCGCCACGACGCGCCCCGCGAAACCGAAGCCCTTCGGCGTAGACCCTGGTCATCGCCGAAGGTTCCCCCTTGCATAATTCACAGGCATCGTCCCAGCGCTCTTCTTCGACCGCCTCCAGCACCGCTCGTTGCGTGCGCCCGGGAACGACCCGTTCTTCGCGGTGAGCGCGCCACTTCGACACGAACAGAGCCAGCCCCACCACGGAGGCCACTCCAATGGGCACCAGCATCAACATCGCGCCTTCGACGAGCCACTCCATCATTGGGCGTCCACCTTTTTCGGCGACTCCTCTTTCACCAGGTTTCCACCGCCCGTTTTCCGCCGCCCCTCGAAGATCGCCAAAAAGAAGGGGTACATTTCTTCGCCGTCGTAATAGTCGCGCAACAGCCGGGGCGGCAACGCGTTGGCCTCACAATATTTTTCGACCCGCTTTCGCAACCCGTCGCGCCTGGCGTAGATCCTCTTTCGCACCACATAGAGCGAAAAGAGCGTCATCGTCACCGTCCCAAGCCACATCGTCATATCCCCCAGCCACCCCTGGAAAAAGGCCACGGCCACACAGCTCATAAAGACCAGCAACACCATTCCCCCGCCGCGTCCGTAGGCATTGCCCAGGCTGCGATCCATCTCACGCACAAAGCCCCGATGGGCCTCGGCGAGCCGGATCTCGTGCTGCGACCATTTATTTTCTGCGGCCTCTGCCGTCGCCTCGCCGCCTTCGCTCATCGTCGATTCTCCATTGTCGTTCAATCCCTACACTGAAGCTTGTGATCTGCCCGTACGCAGACACAACAGCTTGCTCAACACCTTCTATTTCGGCCCCCGCCTGTCTACCCCACCGTCTGCCGCGGCGCCACTGTGGGAGATATGCGCTGCGTAGTCCAGTCTTCGACCTTCCCTTCGTTTTGCCTTTCCGGAGACGATTGGCTCCTGCCTATCGGCAGTCCCTTGCTCGATCGGCCTACTGATTCGACCCGTTCTTCTCTGCCCAACAGCGTACGGACAATAGCGCGGACGCTCTCGACTTCGGAACCCTCTCGCACCTCGCTGAGCTGCCGGATCGATCTCTGTCGGGAATGATCCCCCTGCGGATACGATTATACCGATGAGCGTCCACGACCAACCTTCTCATGGGTTGGCGGTCCCCGCTCCCATGCTTAGCTTTTTACTCACACGGCGGGCCTGGGTCGGGACCACGGGCGAGCGGTCGGAACGTTCGCTGATCATTCACACCGAATGCTCCATGCCCAGGCCTCCACTTTCGCGGCGGATGTGCCTTGCCCGCATCCCGTGGAACGGGACCGGCGCTCTCGCGATGCAAAGATGCTGTGAGGTGATACTATGGCAATCGGAGATGAAGTGACGAACAAGCTCTCCAAAGACGACTCGCACGCCCAGTTGACGCAACAACTCCACGACTACTTCGAACGCGCCGGGGCCGACGTCGAGCTCGACTCCAACTTCCAACAGCGCTACCTGCTCGATTTTACGGTCACTCGCTTTCAGGACATCCACGCCCACGTCAATCTGGGCGTCCATGTCACCGACTCCGTCGACGATATGGAGCGTCAGCGCAAATTCCTTCAGGCCGCGCGACGAGGGATCGTGCTCAAGTCCATCTATATCGAGTTGGTGGACACCTCGCTCAACTCCGGTGGACTCTTGGTGGCCTTCGGAGCATGCCTGTCCTTTCTCTTCGATCGACGCTACTCCCAGGTCAAGTCCACGGGAATTCGCATCAAGGAGGACTGCTCGTTCAACTTCTTCGACATCGAGGAGAATATCGAGCGACTCGAGCGCATGTCCTTCGACGAAGATCTCGAAATCGGCGAAGGTCTGCATGGACGGGTCATCGCCTACTTTACGGACAAGGGCTTCGGCTTTATCCAGACCGACGAGGAGCGAAAATTCTTCTTTCACATCGCCAACGTCGTCGACGATGAGCTGCGCGCTCGCCTTCCGGCCTACGTTCCCGGCGAGGTCATTCCCGTGGAATTCCAATACGGTGGAAACGACGGCAAAAAATACCCCAAGGCGATCAACGTCTCGCTGCCCGAAGATCTCCCCACCAACGGTCGCTGATTTCACCAGCGCCCGGCGTCGACCCTCCACTCGACGCTTCGGCAGCCCATGAGCCGTTCCTCCAGCGCCACCTGCTCAGACGAACGAGCCCGTATCCTCCCGGGGCGGGCTCGTATCGTCTCCCTCTCTCCCGTAACCGTCTCGCACTCCATCTCCATCTCCAACTCCTGAATGGAGCGACGGGCCCGATTTTCGATCTTCAGCGGCGGCGCCGACGACAGATCCTCCGGGGTTCCGATCCTCACCCGCAGCCAGGGCTCAATATCTGCGCTCTGGTCCTCGAAATTGTCCTGTCTCTCGAGCTCCACCTCTTTGCCGGCGGAGTCCACGCTCACCCGATAGCGATCGAGGACGTTTCGTCCCAATAGCCCCACCACGGGGCGGCCATCTACCTCCGACCCTCCTGCGCACTCGTCACAGATCATATAGCTGACCCCGTGAAGCCGCTGATCGCCGAGGCGAAGATCTCGGATCAAACCGAATTGCACACGCCTCATTCCCCCCGCCGTACGCACCCTGGCCTTTGGCGATCTGCTGTGGGGATAGATCGCCACCTTACGGGCGAACTCCGACGTCAGCGCCGTATAGGTCGCCCCCGTATCCAACACCAGATACACCTCCTCCCCGCCGATCTGGGCCGCCACCAGCATTGCTCCCCCCTCGATTTTCAACTCCAGGATCGCCTTCTGACCTCCCGTGGCGCCGCTGATATCGCTGCGCATGATGATCGGCTCGTCGAACTCTACTTGATCGCCCTGCGGAGCCTCCCACTCCTCGTCGGTCATCGATTCATCCATCTGAGCCTCATCCATCTGAGCCTGCGCCGTCGCCCCCGTCACCAGCACCGCCACAGCGATCATCACCGCCAAGATGACCGACCGATT
The DNA here is from genome assembly GCA_007131755.1 of Myxococcales bacterium. Classification (GTDB taxonomy): domain Bacteria; phylum Myxococcota_A; class Bradymonadia; order Bradymonadales; family Bradymonadaceae; genus SLJM01. The sequence goes on from SLPW01000595.1 coordinate 6,022, forward strand.
CGACTCCCCACTCTTTTCTGTGGTATCTCTAAAGGGACGACTGATGGATACCCCCTTCACTTTGCGAAATCCGTGCACTTTTTGTCACCTCGACACTTCTGTGTCTTTTCGATCAGCCTCGCTGCGCTGCTTTGCGCCTCCCACTCCTGGGCACAATCGCCGCCGGAACAGACCGACGAAGCCCAAACTTCGGACTCCTCCGCTGATACGGACTCTAGCAGAGTCGAGCACACCTCGCACACTGCTCCCTCCGAACGCGCAGCGGCCGTCGTCCAACAGGCACGCGAAGAAAATTGGAGCACTCACCAGCTCCTCGTCTATCTCGAACTCGACGACGCCGACGAATGCCTCGACTTCTCCGATCGCACCAGGCTTCGCGAACGTCACGCCCGTTGGAGCGAGGCAGTCCTGCTGCTGGATCTCATCGACCCCGATGCCCTGGACGCCTGGTTTCTCGGGCGCCGTGAGCCTCCGCGTATCGTACAACAGGAGATGCAACTTCAGTTGGAATGTCTCCTCGAAGGCCTCGTCGGCGCCGTCGACCAACAATCCTATAATATCCGACTTTTCCCCAATATCTCCGGTCAATTCGGCGGTCGCTTTCGCACCGCTTCCGAGTTGGCCGACGCCGTCGCCTCCCAGCCCTACTGGCGCAATCGAGCCGTGCGCGCCCTCAGGCGCTCCATCTTCCGAGATTTCGGTTCTCAGGGCTATATCTGGCACCGAAAATTCGTCTTCTCCGGCAATGCGTTCAACAAGATCTCCGAACGGGCAGCCCACAAGTGTGGCCTGACACCGGGCGCCGTCTGGCAGCCCAATTCCAATCACCACCGTCGCTGTTGGTTCAATTCTCTGTCAAAAGAGCAGCGTGAGCGCGAGATCCTCAGCGCCTCTGCCGGCCCCGGCCTCTCTCGTCATCACTGGGGCACCGATGTCGATGTGCTGGGCATCAACCCCAACCTCTTCGTCGAAGGCGCCGTGCTTCACGACGACTGGCGCTGGCTCGACGATCACGGCCTGGACTACGGCTTCTTTCAGACCTATCGCGACGTCGAATACGACGGCTACGCCCATATGAACGAGCCCTGGCACTGGTCCTACTACCCCATCGCCCAGGCATTATGGGACTTCGCACGACACCATCCGGATAGAATCGAGGCTCTGCTCTTCGAACAGTGGGACCGCCTCCAACGCGCCTGGGGACCCGCCGGCGGTCCCTACTTCGACCACCTGCGTCAACACTGGCACGACTACGTCTTCAATATCTACGTGCCTCCTATCGACTCACGACCCGCCCCGATGGAAGTTGCCCCTCGCTCTCCCCTTCCCTGAACGAAAAAACCCCACCGCTCACGCGGTAGGGTTCTTTCGTCATCTCTTTCAACTTTGGCTCAATAGGTTCCCGTAAAGCCAAGCGACAGATAGGTCGAGTTACTGGCCATATCGCTATTCCAGAACGGAAAGTTGTAGCTCTGATTATCCGCCGTGCGCGGCGAACGAATCGTCGTCAGCGATCCGCTGATCGAAAGATTCGGGCTCGCAGCATAGCTCACTCCCAACACGCCTACGCCCAACTCCGCCGAGCGACCGTTGGCAGACCGACCCGGGCAACGCCCCGTACATTGACGCTCCGAGGCAAACTCGTCGTCCTCCGTCACTTTGTAGCTCCACCCCGAGCTCAACTGATATTGCACGTTGGCGCTGAGGCTGTCCGTCACGGCGAACATCGCCGTCAGGGTATTGACCAGTCCCCACTGGGTGTTGATCCCGCCCACAGCGAATCGGCCGGGCTCCACCGCCTCCGTTCCCTCTGTGCGAAATAGGGCGCCGTCTTCACCGACCTCTTCGATATTCATCACCGGCGAGGTGTATTCGTGGAAGATCCGCGATCCCGTCAAGCCGTATACCAGCGTCAGGTCGTCGAAGAACGTCCTCGACACGTTGACCCCCAACGAGGTGGAGGCCCTCATGGTCATCGCTCTGGCCCGTGAGCTCGTCGGCAGTGTGACCTGAAAGCTCGGCGCCACCGAAAACCCCGTGCCGTCGTGACTGTACCCGGCCCATTGTGCCGAAAGCGAGATGTCCTGAAATCGACCCTCATAGGGCTCGTTCATTCCACCGGCAGCGGTCAGAAATTGCAGATAGGCCAACTGGGCCCCGAACTGAAACTCGTCCCACTGATAGCTGGGACTGATGCTGGTCAACATATAGGCCATATTATAGGCCCCGGAGCCGTCGTCGATCTCGCCAGCGAACTCCGTATCGTTCGACGGACTCGCCAACAACCCCTGATAGGCGCTCATGCTCACCGTACCCGATACGGACCAGGGCTTGGGCGAATCCTCGTCGGCCTCAAGTTCATCCTCCACGGTGTCCGCGGGCTCTTCGGCCAGATCCGGCATTTCCGCCTCTTGAGCACCAGCCATTGCAGGGATCGTCAACAGGGTCGCTGCAATCGCGGCAACCAGTGGTTTTACTTTCCAGATCATCTCGTTCTCTCGTGTCGTCATAGACATTGTTCATTTTTCGCTGTTCTTCTCGTCACCACCACTGCACTTTCCCCGATTTTGACGAGAACAGGTCGTCAACTTTTGCACGGCCCCATTCATAGTGCAAGCGCCGTTCCACCGCAACACGTCGAGATCTTAACACCTTTTGGAAGCCGTGAGCGCAGCCTGGACGGTCCGAAAATTTTTGACAACCCTTGCCAGCCCTTTAGCCTACAACCGTTAGATGCCATGGAAGGCATCATACTCACACCGCTCACGGACGAGAGACGATCTCGAGCGGCGGACCAGGGACGGGACGCCGAGAGCGGAGAATTCATGGAAAGGAGTCCATCATGACTGTCCTCCCCCTTTACGCGGAGCGGCGCAGGCGTCGCAGCAATAAACCGCTTCAGGCGCTTACCTACCAGCTCGAGCATATCTTCGAGCGCAACGAACTCCACAACTTCACTCTCGGTGATTGTCGCGGGCTGGTGATCGCCCAGGCCGGCGATATTCACGAGTCGGAGATCCTGGCCGCCTACGCGCCCATGCTGGCCCGCACGGTGGATCGGCGTTATCGCCGCCAGGTGCTCTCCCATATCAACTCCGTCATCCCCACCATCACGGTGGATTCCATTTACGTGCGCCGCTTTCGACTGGATCACCAGGCATTTTATCTGACCCTGGTGGGACGGCCCGACGTCTACCGACACCTGAGCCTATACCGTGCCATCAGCGGCGTGCGCCGCATCCTCGCCGGCACCGAAGCGGCATAGACGGCTCACTGGTCATGAAAATGCCCTTTTGGAGACGATGTGCTCCCGCGCATCGGCAGTCCTGCGCAGTCCGTCGTAGTGACTGCCGATAGCGGGGACGCTATCGTCTCCGAAACCCTTATTTTACGGGCCGAAAGCAGATCTAGATCGAGCGGAAGACGGCTCTCAGAGGACCGATTGGGGACCTCTGCCCAGGCCTCAATCCAGGGGATTGAGCTTCGTCAGATCCAATCCGCCCGTATAGGAATAGGACACGTAGTTGTCGAAGGCGTATACGATCAACCCGAAGGGGATGCTGGCCCGAATATAATGCGGGCCCGGATCTACCTCGATATGGGACATCAACATCGTTCCATTCTGGGTCATCTCGTAGTCATGCTCCATCGGATCGACGGCCTCGTCGTTGAGCACCACATCGAAGCCCGGCGGGATGACGACGGTGATATAATTGGAGTGATAGGTGGGGGGGACCAAAAAGGTATAAGAGATCCGGTACTGATCCTCGGGAGGCACCAAGAACATCGACGGATCGCCGGCGTGATCGCCCCAGTTCACCTGGTCGAAGACCGTATTCTGTCCGCTCATGAATCCGGCGATCGAGATCGGACGCGAAGCCTGCACCTCGAAGATGTCCCGGGTTCCGAACTCGCAGTACTGCCCCTCGTCCAGATGGAAAGTCCCCGTGTCCGGGTCGGTGGCGTAGTCCGCGCAATGGGGAACGGCTTCACCGGCGGGCGGCAGGACCTGTCCGGGAGTGATCGGAATCGTGGCGTTGATGGTGGTATTGTCGTCGCGGGCCACGAATTTCCAATAGGTTCCCTCCGCCGAGCCGGATCCCGGCTCGGGGTTACGCAATTTATGAGGCGTGACCACGAATCGCGTCCCCCAGGTCTCCAGGGGAAATAGCTGCGACTCCACGTGATCGCAGGCCGAACGGGTAAAGGGAACGTTCGTACAGGTATGTCCACCGAAGACGGCCACCGGTTTGTCCGCCGTCACCCGGGTCCCCGTGATATCCACGGCCGGACGCCTTCCTCCCGCCGCCACGTTGAACACCTCATGGGCGTCCAACGTCACCTGCATAAGCCCCGCCCCGTCGGGTCCGCTGATCCCGTCGCCGGGACGCACCGGGTATAATTGTTCATCGAAGCTCTGATCGGGATCGGGTGACGCCCTCAACTGCACCTCCACGGACGTATTGTCCTCCATGGCCACGATCGCAAGCGTCGGCGAGTAGGGTTGTTCCAGGCTAGCCATCGACTCCCCGGCCCATACCGCCGGGGCCTGCATCATATAATTTTCCGTAAGTGCGCTGCTCGGCAGCAAGAGGGCCGCGTCGTTGGTGTAGTTGTAATTGCAGCAAAAGGGATTGAATTGATAGGCCACAACGGGCTGGCTCGACTGGACGCGGTACGCCGTCGGCGTCACCGTCGTCTCTCCGAAAGGAATATCCTTGTTGGGAAGCAACAACGTCAGCGTCGCCCCCGGGGGAAGCTCGATATTCTCGATGGGACCCACATGAGGATCGCCGATGCGGTTGCCCGCCCCGTCGACGGTCTCCGAGTATACCGTCGTATATTCCGTCCCTGGATTCGTGCGGTGACTGCGCACCTCTCGAGCCGGAACGGTCTCGGCGAGCTCGCCATCGGGCCCGCGTACCGTTACTTCCGCCACCACGTCGGTCTCCACATTCGCCAGCACCACTGCAAAGGGCGGGCGGTGCTCCGGTTCCACCGTCGGCATTCCGTCTCGATCGCTATGCAATAGCCGGTTGTCCAGCTCCACCGCCCAGTACTCACAGCCCACGTAGTCATCGGTCAGCTCGGCGATCCCGCACCGGTCGAGGCAGGCCCCGGCCTCACAGGTCTCTCCCTCTTCGCAGGGGTCCTGGTCGACGTATTCGTAATCTCCCTGACCGTCGGGCACACATCGCTGGGGATGTCCATCTACACACCGTCCCGACCCCGGCGTGCATTGCACACTGACACACACCGTATCTCGACACACCGACGTCCCCGGACATTCTCCGGCCTCCACCCCGTCTCCGCTGGCGTTGCAGATATCGATCCCCGATTGTTCGTCACCCACACAGCGAACTACGTCTCCGGGCTCACATTCGAAGTCGGGATGACCCGGCCCCACCTCTTCATCTTCGTCTCCGCCTTTGGTATCTCCACCCACGTCCCCTGCGTCCAGCCCCGGCTCGACGTTAAACCCCGGCCCCACCTCATCGTCATCACAACCGGCGGCGACCACGACCAGGACCATCAGCCCCACAAGCATCACGCTTCTTAAGCCGCCGCAAACTCGCATCTTCATTCCGCACCTCGCAGAAGGGATCGATCTCCACTCACGAGCCCATCCTAACCACAACGGAATCGAAAATGAAACGCGACACTTCTTACCCCTTACCTTTCTACAGCGGCACCAACATCTGCGGCTCGTCCTGTTCCGGGTCCCAGGGATCTACTCCCTCCGGGGGTGCGCCACAGGGATCGCCACCGCGGACAAGCCACACCCGAAACTCGTGGAAATTCTCCTCCACCGTCATCAACACCGTATCGCGAAGCTCCTCCGGGGTTTTCCACAGATTGCTTCGCTCTCGGACTTCTTCGTCTCGCAGCATCCGAAGCCGCTTGTCGGCCATCTCCTCGAAGATCCGAAATTCGTTGTCCATATTGCCCAACCACTTCTCCAATTGCTCGTCATAGGGGGGATCACCCGGCGCATGCTCCAGTCGAAAGACGGCCTCCTCCAGCGCCTCCTTCGCCAGATCGAAGCGAGCCCGGAAATTGCCCGAGATCTCGAGCAACTCCTCGAGCTTCTCTTCGTCGTCTCCCCAGATATAGTCGGCGTACTCCATCTCCAACTCTTCGTATTCCCCCTTCGTCCCCTCCAATGTAGCGATGATTGCCCGGCAAACGGGGTCGCCGGTCCTGACCATGCGCCCCTCCTTTGCCCGCTCCGCGTCGACGTCGGGACGGAATAATTTGTCCGTATTCTCCGCCATCCACCAGAAGGCCCCCACGGCGCTCATCAGCACGGCCAGTGAGATGACGAGGGTTCGCGTCCTGCGCGACCTCTCCTCGGCGCGCAGTCTTCGGGCCAGCTCGTCGACCTGCTCGCCCTCGTCGCCCGCTTTATGCTCGTCTCTTTCGCTCATCGCTACCTCGCCAGTCGATAAAAGCCCGAACCATCTCCTTAACATAACAAAGGGCTGCGATTCTTCCACCCCTCGCCCCACTTTGGTTGCCTTCACCACCAACTCGTGCTATCTCCCCCACGCCCCGATGCACGGTCGTTTTCCACAACAGGCTCCACCCCTTCGGCGACGATCTTCGTCTCGCCGAATAATTCCCGCTCACGACTCGTTGTATCGACCCAGGCTGTGGGGCCGCAGGGATCGGGCTTGTCTCCTTCGGCCCTCCTCTCGTCATCGCGGTCCCGACGTTGTCTAAGCTAAAGAGGAATATGCCTTGAACACCAAGATTTTCTTGAAGCGACATCTCGACGCCACCGACGAAGAGGTCCCGCGCCTTATCGACATGGCCACCGCGTCGCTTTCGCAGGGAACGGACTACCCCGGCGATGAGCGCTCCGACGACCGGCTGTGGCGCTACCTCCAATACCCCTATTATCTGGGGCTCTTCGCCCAGACCGTCGTCGCCGCAGAAGGGATCTCGGCACACGTCAAAGAAAAGCTGTGCCACGCCGTCCTTCAGGTCAATATGCACCTGGAGCGCGGACAGGAGCCGGGTCCGGGAATCTTTCAACTCACCGCCTGGCTCTCCAACGCAGGGCTGCTCAGTCATGAAGACTACCTGGGGCTTCGAAAGGGCATCATCTGGCTCCCCCGTCTGACCGACAACTACGTGGAGCCCACGAAATTCATCCTCCCCGCCTGTGACGGAGTCTTCAAAGACCCCGAGATCGAGCGCGAAGAGATGATCGAGCTCATCCTCATGATCCTGACCGCCAAGGAGGCCATCGGCGATCAGGGCCGCGCCGTCTTCGATCACCTCATGGAGATGAACGTCCTCAACAAGAGCCTCAAGCGCGAGGTCTGCCAGATCGTCGTCGAAGAGGCCATCCCCTTTCCCCGCGGCGAATACGACCACCCCCTGGAGACCTCCGATCAGGAACAGGACCGGCTCTCCATCCGATTTTTGCCCGGCGGCGTTCGCCGCCTGGCCGTAGTCTGGTTGGCCCGCCTCGGAAAAGACCCCCTGGAATTGCTCAAGCGCCTGCTCAAGCCCAATACCGTTCGCGGCCACGGCGGCGATCACGTCGCCAGCGGCGCCCTGGATCTGCTCAACGAGCGCTGGGAAAAACTGGACGAAGAAGTCCGCATGGGCCTGCTCGACAAGGCCGCAAGCCTGCCCGACACCTCCGTGCGAAAACGGGCCTATATCCTTGGCGAGAAAAATGTGGGCATCGACTTCCTTCGCCAGGCTCTGGACGACAAGGCCAAGAGTCTTCGTGAGTGGGCCGAAAAGCGCCTCGAGCGCCGCGACGCCGGCGAAGACCCCTCCCGCGAAGAATTGACCTCCGAGTTGTCCGAACAACTCGAGGACTGAGAACGACGTGCCCACGTGGACGATCAAAGCCGACCGTCGCCGCGCAGATATTGAGCGATTGCACACTCGGCTTCTCCAATTGGCAGATACCGTCGACGGCCTGACCCTGCAGCTTGTCACCCCGGAGGATTTTTCCCGGAGCAAAGACCGGGGAAAGCTTCGCGACTTCGCCCCCGTGGCCCATCTGACCCATCGCGACGTTCGAGCGCTGGAGATCGCCGGCGAGGAACTCATCGTCGAATTTGGCTGGACCGTCGACCTGAGCCGCCAACCCGGCTCGTCCTGACCACTCACCCCCCGTGACCTCATGGTCGATCACGACACCCTTCGAGATTATCGCCCCCCGCAGCCAGCCCTGGAGTCCTTCAGCGGCGAAGGCCTCGTCCTGTACTGCGGTGACGACCTCCCTTCCATCGGAACCGCCGCCGCCGTCATCGGTCCCGATGACCATCGCCTGTGGACGGTCGTCCAACGCCACGCCGGTGCCCGCCGCGTCCACGCCTGGAGCTTCGCCACTCCCGACTGGCTGGCTCCCGGACTTCCCATTGAACTCACGGATCGGCCGGCGGGCTTCGCTCTCCCCCGCGACGGTGTGCTGCGTTTCGACGAGGAGATGATCCGCCCCCTTGGCGAAGACGACGACGGCCTCCCTCTGTGGCCCGAGGCACCCCAATGGGCCGAGCTCGATCCGAAACGACCTTCCCTGAATCTGGGAATCGACGTCCTCGACGTGCTCGCACCGATCGCCGACGGGGGCCTGAACCTCATCGTCGACACCTCCTCTGACGATGCGGTCTTCCACCACCTGGCGACGCGCCTCTTCGAGGCCGCCGAACCCCGATCGCTCCTCGTCACCGCCGAAGACTCCCCACTTTTGTCGAAACCATCGCCCAGCTTTCATCTGCCCCCCCGTTCCGGGGTCCAGGGACATATCGCCGCCCTTCAGTGCACCATCGCCCTGGCCACAGAACTTCGACAAACGCCCAGCTCCCTGGCCGTCGTCGAACTCCCACCGATTTCCTCTCCTCCGGAATTTGACGCCTCGAACGCCAACAAAGGGCCCCGATCGGGCATCGCCGACATCGTCGCCCGCCTTGGGCGTCATCTGGTGTCCACGAAGGATGGCCGAATCACCACCGTCTTGCGCCTCCATGTGCCACAGGACCCCACGGGGCTGGGCGCCATCATCGATACCCTGTCGCTCGGTGACGTGGACGCCACGCTCTTCGTCGACGGCGACGGCCGTTTTCATCCCGGCCGATCCCACTCTCGAGCCGACGTCGACGACGCCACCGCCTTGCGGCGCCGCGAGCTCTTACAAACCCTCGAGCTCGCCGGTCGGGCCCGCGACAAGAGCGCCATCTTCGGGGACCAGGAGCTCACAGACGCCGAGCGAAGGGCCCTCGAAGACAGCCAGACCCTTCGCCCGTCGTTGATGCCCAAATAGCCGGGCTCATCTTACGCCGCGGCTCCCCTCTTCTCGTCGTATAGCCCCTCGATCATATCGCCGTATTTCTCCATCACCACCCGCCGCTTCAACTTCAAAGTCGGCGTCAGCATATCGTTCTCCGGCGTCCACTCCTCGTCGATGAGCGCAAATTTGCGTGGCTTCGCATACCCCTTCAACGTCGATCCCACTCGCTCCAACTCCTCGCTGTACAGCCGATGGGTCTCGCGATGATCCAGCATCTCCTCTTTGTCGATGCCGTGATCCCTGGCCCACTCCGCCAACGACTCCTCGTCGACCACGATCAGGGCCACGTTATAGGGCTTATTCGTCCCCTCCACCATCACCTGGTTGATGAAGGGCGACAGCTTGAGCTGTTCCTCCACCGGTCCCGGCACGACGTATTTTCCATTCTCCAGCTTGTACTGCTCTTTGACACGGCCCAGAATCCACAAAAACCCATCTTCGTCGACCCTTCCCAGATCGCCTGTGTGAAAGGTCCCGTCCTCCTCGAGGACGGCCTCCGTCTTCTCCGGCAGGTTGTGGTAGCCCTGCATGACGTTCGGACCCTTTACGCAGACCTCTCCGGTGCCCTCGGGATAGCCCTCGACGGGCTCGATGGAGATCTCCACCCCGGGCAGCGGCTTTCCGACGCTTCCGATCTTTCGATTGCCCGGATAGTTGCAGGTGGCAATCGGTGAGGTCTCGGTCAGTCCATACCCCTCGTAGACCGTGATATTGAGGTTGTCGATAAACTCCGCCACCTCCGGGCTCAGCGCCGCGCCTCCGCTGAACGCGTATTTGAGCCGGCCCCCGAATTTGGCGCGGATCTTCGAGAAGACCAGGCTGTCATAGAATCCGTTCATCGTCTTCGTCAAAAAGCCCGGCGACTGTCCTGCCTCCTCTGCCTTTCGGATCTTCTCCGAGTTGGCCAATCCCCTGTCGAAGAGCATCTTCGCGACTCCCCCTTCGGCGGCCATCTTCTTGTGTACCGCGTCATAGATGCGGTTGAAGATCCTGGGAACGCTGAAGAGTAACGTCGGTTGCACCTCGGAGAGGTTTTCGATGATCGTCGTCACGTCTTCCGCCAACCCCATCGACGCTCCCATCGACAACAGACAGTGGAGCTCGCAGACCTGACCGAAGCTGTGGGCCCAGGGAAGAAAGCACAGGCTCACGTCGTCGGGACCGATGGTCAACAACTCCTGAACCCCGTTGACGTTGCTCATCAGGTTGCTGTGTGACAACAACACGCCCTTGGGCTTACCCGTCGTCCCCGAGGTATAGATAAAGCCGCACAGATCGTCCGGCTCGGGGTGATAGGCATCGGTGGGATTCTTCGATCCGTGCTCCATCATCGCCGCATAGGAGTCCTCCGAGTGAGCGGGGCCGTCGAAGTAGATCACTCGCTCCAGGCTGTCCAACTTGTCGATGAGCGGGTGGACGACGTCGTAGATCTCCTCATTGGCCACCAGCACCACCTTCGCTTCACTATCGGAGATGATATACTCCCAATCCTTGGGCTGCTGGGCCTCGTACATCGGGCAATACTTCGCCCCCAGGCTATACGTGGCATAGGCTCCCACCGCCCATTCCAGGCTATTGTCAGCGATCACCGCCACCGTATCGTCCTTTTCGACGCCAATGGCCGCCAGGGCTCCTCGAAAGGTGGCCACCTTCTCGCCGAATTCTCCATAGGTGGTCCACTGATACTGTCCGCTGACCTTGGTGCCGATAAAGCGCTCGTCGGCGTATTCTTCTGTGCTATGCTCCAGAATCTCCACCAGGTTCTTGAACTCGTTTGCCATGACTTCACGCTCCCGTTTTTGTAGACACGTCGAGGCGGCCACCGATACAGTGCGCACTGCCCTCGGCCCGCCTTACAACCCAATGATTACGATACTTCCTGTCTTTGGCGCGCCACCCTAGCCTTGCTCTCCGATTGGCGCAAGCCCACCGATGGCCGAACTCTTCAGCTCACCGAACTCGCCAGTACTGCCCTATGATCCATACACCACTGCATCTGCTTCCCTGCCACGAAACGCACACCACCGCCGGACGGCTGCGAAAAGTTGAGCACCGATGGTGCGTTTTCAATGCATTTTGCGAATTCACCCTCCAGTTTTCGGAGCACTCTCCCTGCAGGGCCTCTCTCGTCGATGGCGCTCTGGTTCGTCTGCGCGCCCGGCGCACCGATGAGATGCTGGTGGTGGAATCTATCGACGTCGTCCACACCCCGGGCCCTGTCTCCTCGCCACACTTTGACGCGCGCAACCTGAGCCTTGGGGTGGCCCTGCGGGCTCGCCACGAACTATATCGCCGCATCCACGCATTCTTCGCCTCTCGAGATTTTCTCGAGGTCCGCACCCGGGCCTGGCTCAAAGCTCCCGGTACGGATCCCCACCTCGACCCCGTGCCCGCCGGATTTCGCGAAGCCCCCACCGACGAGGCCACCACCGAGGCATATCTGCACACCTCTCCGGAACTTCCCATGAAGCGCCTGCTCTGCGCCGGCGCAGGCCCCATCTACCAACTGGGTCGGGCCTGGCGGAATGGGGAGGTCACCCCCCTGCACAATCCGGAATTCGATCTCCTGGAGTGGTACCGCCCCTGGCTTGATATGGACGCCATCATCACCGACGTGGAACAGCTCGTCTGCACCGTCCTCGACGACAGGAGCGACCGTCCCGTCGTTTCGCCAATCCCACGCATGACCATGCAGCAGGTTGTCCACGAAGCCTGCGGGTTCGACATTCTCACCGCCCTTAGCACGGACTCTCTTCGCCGCGAGATCAGAGATCGCGGCCTCCTCTCCGATCGCGCCATTTCCGACGCCCCCTGGGATGAACTCTTCTTCTCGTTGACCCTCTCCCACATCGACCCTTATCTCGAGGAACAAGGCGCCCTCTTCGTCACCCACTGGCCACGCCCTCTGGCCATCCTGGCCAGACGCGACGAAGAAGATCCCCGCGTCGCCGAGCGCTTCGAGCTCTACGTCGACGGCGTGGAATTGGCCAACGGCTTCGGCGAACTGACCGACTCCGACGAGCAGCGACGACGCTTTGCCGACGACAACGAGCGACGCCTTCGCCTCGGACTCCACCCCTTGCCCATGCCCGAGGCCTTCCTCAACGCCCTGCAGTGGGGCCTCCCCCCCTCGGCCGGCGTCGCCCTCGGCGTCGACCGCCTGCTCATGCTCGCCACGGCGGGGGCTAAGGAGCTACGCGATATCCAGCCCTTCGCGCTGTGCCGCGACGATGATGGGATTCATTGGGATAAATGAGGGTCTGGAGTTTGCGGCGGACCCCTCCGAGCCCAGACGGCCGGGTTCCCCGGCCTGGGCCTCAACGTTGCCCAGATCTTCGCAGGGCCATCAAGTAGCCCTGGTGCCGCTGGCGTAACTTGCGAAAACCTTTCCACAACGTCTTCCAGCCGGGAGGTCCACTCCCCGGCCC
>SLPW01000598.1 GCA_007131755.1 Myxococcales bacterium
ACAGCTCCGAGCCAGGAACAACGAAAGGTGGAGAGCCTGATTTCCGCCATGGACGAGGCGCAACGGGCCACAGTGTTGTGGGAGGCCTTTCGCAACGGCGCAGATCTGGGCCGATGTGACTATCTGAGGTGGATGGCCGAGGCCCCGCGCAAAGAATATGACGCCGAAGACGTCATCGCTTACCTGCAGGCATTGAGCGAGAATTATCCCGACGGAAGCCATACGCACGTAAAGGTCACGAAATACGGGCGAAGCAAGATGGGTCTTAATCTGTGGAGTGGTCCGGGCTCATTTCCCGGAGTGTTCTACGGTGTGAAGCGACTCTTCGAAGAGCGCGGCGACGACGAGGAGTTTCTGCGCGATCTGGCCGCCCGGCGGGATCAACTCGTCGAGCCCTACCGCGGGGGGCTGACGCTGCGACTGGCCATGTGCGGAGCCATCGACGCCGCCGATGCGGGTACGGAATTGCTTCGTCGGGTGGCGAAACGGCACGTTCGTTATCTGAGCAGCAAACGAGTAAAACCGAGCCCATTTGCTGAACAGGCCCAGAAGATTTGGTCCGAAGACACCTGGACGGCTGCCGTCGTCGAAGCCGCAATGGCCTCGGAAAGACCACTGGAGTCCATCGAAGTTATCGAAGAAATTGCTGACTCCATTGGACCCTCGGAACTCGTTTCGCTCGCCGGCCGAGTGAGCATCGAGGTTTCCATCGAACCCTTTTTGCGCATCACCCGCTTGCTCATCCTGCGCGGAAGCGATGTCTTCGACGAGTTGGAGCGAGCCCGCAACAAGGCCTATAGCGGGATAGATCTCTTTGACGAGTTGGAGCGCGCCGTCATCAACGCCGCCGGCGATACGCCCTCTCGGGTCTGGCCCCTTCAGATCTACGTCACGGCCTATCTCTTTTTATGCACCGCCCTGGATCGTACCCCTCCGGAGGCCATTGACCCCTCTCTGGCCACCTTCATCGACCACTATGAATACCGAAATACCAGACGCGGATTCGACGTGGAGCACCTGCTTTTGCTGGCCAGAGCGCTGTCGGCGGTGCCACCGAATAGGCTGGAGCCCCTCCTTCTCGGCGCAGATCGCTTCGATCTTCGGTTCGCCAACGCCATTGCTCGCCCGCGCATCCTCGAACGAGTGCTTTCGTCGGTGGAGGAATTGACCCTGGATTGCCCCGACTTTCGGCCCAACGAGACCTATCCCGAGGCGATGATGGCCAGGGCCGTGGACTTCCTGGTCGGTTTCGGAGAACCCATGGTGGAGCCACTTCGCGCTCAGGCGGTGGCCCTGGACTTCCCTCGTAAGGCGGAAGATGACGGTCTGTGGCCGCCGCTGATCTTCGTCGCCGCTTATCTTCGCCTCTGTGGCGAGTTGGGATTGATTCCGGATGAGTCCGTCGACGGTGTGGCCGCTGAACTCATGGAGAATTATGCCGGGCCCTATCCCGACGGGCGACACGACGAATTCTACGCCGGCATCATCGACGCCTACCGCGTCCTCCCCGCCGATCGTCGAGACGAAATTGTCGCCACCGCCGAGGATTTTCCGCTGTTTTTCGCCAGCCTGGCGACGTCTCCGGAGGTCGTGCTGGACAGGATCGAACCGAAGCTGGAGTCGATGGTGAAGCGAGTCGATATTATCTACCAACTCCAGGCCATGGGCCGTGGCGCCATTCCCTTCATCAAACACGGATTGGACCTCGCCGGCGCGTCCTCGAGGCGAACGAAACATAAAGAGGTCTATCAACTCCTGGGGGATCTGGCGGACGACGCCGCAGTCCCGGCGCTGGTACGAGGACTACAGGACGGCTCCAAAGACGTCCGAAAGACGGCTCGCGACGGGTTGCGAAATATGTCGGATTGGGCCGTGCTTCAGGCGCTTCCGGAGGCTCTCCACGCCAGAAAGAAGGCGTTCAGATTGACGGCTGCCCACGTCCTACAGGGGCTGGCGCCGAGCCAGGAGCGCTACGAGTTGGCTCGGGAGAGGCTCGAGAAGGAGCGAACGGCAGACGTAAAGCAGATACTCGAGACCATCGAGCCCTCCGAAGAATCGGCGCGCCATGGAGGGGGGGGCGTCGATATCGACGAAGTCGCACTTCGGCGGGCACTTCGAAGCGGAGCCGGGCCCGAAGCCTGGCGTGAGCTCGCCACAGAGGATGCCCGGCGACACCCACGCGTGGCCCGCGAGGTGGCCGAGATTGCCTCTGGTCTGTCCAAACCCTTCCGCAGCCATTTCTACGAGCATTTTGCCGCCTTCCTCGAGCAATTCGACGCCCCCGACGAGGCGCTCTTCGAGGCCGTCTCCACCGTCGAGGTCCTGGCGAGGCGCGGTACGTCATATATCGAGACCCTTCCCCCCGCCGAGCAAACCCCGACACGGGCGGCGGTGGGCCGGTTCATCCTCGGCGCTCCCGAATTCTTGGACGAACTCCACCGAGAAGTCGACGGCGTCGGCGAAGCGCTGGCTGACCTCGTCGTCAAGCGGCGACTGGTGCAGACCGCAGAGCGCGACGACTTCGGCGACGCAAGAGCCATGGACTGGCTCATCGAAAATGATCTCGAGGCCGGACGCGGGGCATATGTGCAGGGACTTCGGGACACACGAAAGTCTGTGCGTGATCGGGCTATTCGGGCAATCACGGCCCTCGCAGATCGTAGCGAAGGGGACCCCAAACTGGTCGACGAAATATGTGCGATTCTCCTCGACGAGGATACCGGCGTCGATGGACGGTGCGGCGCCGCCGCGGCGCTGGAGCGCCTCGCCAGGGAAGAAGCCATCGCTCCCCTGGCGGAGGCCCTGGCTCGCGAGGACAACTCACGAGCCCGACAGGCGATCGAGGCGGCGCTGATCACCTCAAAGAGCGCCGGAATCGATATCGACGGTATTGAAGAAGACAGCGCCCTCGATCATGCCCTTGGCGAGCTTGGAGCACCTCACCCCGAAGAGGCGTCGGGAGAGCTTCCGCTACCGCGCTGGAAGAGCGGCGCCGAAATCTCGGGTGCGGCCTTCAACTGGTTGGTTTACGAGCTCTTTCGCGAAGGTCCCAGCCGCCATAATCAACTTCTGAAAAAGCTGCGACGACGCCTGGACGACCAGTCCTGCTTCGAGCTGTGCGACGCTCTCCTCGAGGCACTTCCAGCAACTACGGAGGGCAGGGGGTTATATATTCAGGCCCTCATCGGATCCGAGGAACATATCGCCGAGTTGGCAGATCAACTCCCGGATCTGAGCTCCGACGCCTCCGCCAACTGGGGCGGCGACGTCGTGGAAGTCCTCGTCCGTCATGGAGGAGAGCGGGCGATTCATGCCCTGGACCACTATCGACGATCTGCCCGACGTCGGGCCCTTCGAGTTCGCGCCGCCGACGGTCTCTCGAGGCTCGCCGGCCGCCGCCAGACCACCGTCGATGAGTTGACCCTCTTTGCAGCGCCACCGAAGAGCCAAGACGCAGATCGACTATGCCGGGCGATGCGCGACGCACTGGAGGACAGCATGATCGCAGGCCGAAGGTGGCCTGCTGACAAATGGTCGGCGTGGTACGAGGAACACCCCCTTGCTGCGGCGGTGAGTTCGGGCCTGGTATTCGAGGCCCTCACAGGCGATGAGCTGCAACTGTTCGTCGCCACCGACGACGGGCGGCTCGTCGACTCCGAAGGCGTCGACGTAGACCTGAAAGACGTCGACGAGATCCGCCTCGCTCACCCGGCAGACCTGGCCGACGCCGATCTAGACTTCTGGCGTGAACACATCGAAGA
The DNA here is from genome assembly GCA_007131755.1 of Myxococcales bacterium. GTDB lineage: Bacteria > Myxococcota_A > Bradymonadia > Bradymonadales > Bradymonadaceae > SLJM01. The sequence continues at coordinate 3,762 of SLPW01000598.1, forward strand.
AGAGTCCATCGAGCAGCCCTTTGAGCAATTGCAGCGGCCTCGTTTTTCCACCGACGAGGTCCGAAACCTCGTCGTCGCCACAGAACAGATCCTGCCGACGAAGTTGATGAGAACCCTCCGAAAGCTGGGCTACGAGGACGGCGACCGAAAAGCGGGCGGCCTCACCTTCGATGCACACCGCCGCATCGGGCCCTATGAGCTGAGGCTTCACCACACGGGCTACGCCCCGGAAGCCGCTTCGCATACACACGAGGATTTTGCCGTAGACGTCGAGGAGGTGAGCCTCGCCATCGACGGACAAGCCCTGGAGTTGGACGAAGCCCCCGCCCGGCTCGTAAGTGAGTGCGGCCGTCACCTTCGGCTGTTGGCTCCCGATACATGACTGAGCAGGGGAGGGAGTTTGTCGTTACGGCAATCCGAGTTGCCGTGATACGAGGCTTTACCCCACCACGTGATGGAGCGATGCCATCCCTGGCATCGCCGGCGATGGCGGGGTTTTGCGACGACGATGCCAGGGATGGCATCGCTCCACGGTTCTCTCATGAGGGGCCGCAGTGATTAGGCAGCGCCTCGGTGGGCAGTTGCAGATCGGAGCGCCAGGTCTCGCGATAGTTGCCACCTTCCAGATGGGGAGATTAGGCGAAGGTGGTCGATGAGAAAATCCAGCGGGGGTAGTTGTGTTCTGGTGCGGCCGCGTAATCGAAGTGGGGACGTGATGATTGCCGGAGAGAGCGTATCATCGGAGCGAAGTGGAGCTATGTGCAGTCGACGACGTGTCGTCATTTTGGCCAAAATTGCGAGCGTTTAGATTCATGGCGACTCCCGGACCCGCCTTAACGTCCCTTTCATCGAACCCATAGGAGTAATCATGAGCGCACAGGACAATATCGAACTCGTAAAACGGTTCATCGACGACGTCTGGAATAACCAGAACGCCGATAACGCCCGTCAATATCTGACCGACGATTACGTCGAACACAATCCCATCGGTGATTTTAAAGGCATCGACGAGTTTTGCACCTATTTGGAGTCCGTGCTGGAGGCATATCCCGACAACCAGATCAACCTGAAGGAGGGCACCGGCGACGGGCAATTGGTCGCTTTCCGCTACACGATTGAGGGCACCCAGACGGGGAACTTCGGTCCTCTGGAGCCGACGAACGAACGAGTCAAATTGGATGCCTGCTACTTCGGCCGCATCGAAGACGGAAAGATCGCCGAGTCCTGGTATCAATTCGACCAGCTCAGCCTTATGGTTCAACTGGGGTTGATCGAATTGCCGGACTTCATGAAGGAGATGCAAGGGCAGATGGAAGCGCGCGGAAGAAGAACGGAGAGCGAACGTCGCGCGCCGGGCCGGCCGGGGGCATAACTGGAAATCGGGCCCGGGCTCGGCGGGGGGCCCGGGCTCAGGTCAGAGAGCAGTGACGGTCGGAAGCTTCTTACGACGGGAAGGCTATCCTCCGCCATCGGAATATAGTAATTGTCGCGCCCGCTATACTTCCAACGTCGATCACATAACCAAAAATGAGTAAATCGGAGCCCGCCGGGCTCTCACAACGGAGAAGAGCAGATGAGCAGTGATAAACGATCGGGCCGTCGAGGAGGCAAGAACCAGTATTCGCGGACGATGAAGGGGAAGGGGAGGAAAAGGAGGTCGCGACGGAACCAGCGCACGTCGAAGAAATACAAGGCCGATCTGGAGAAGCTCTTTGAGTC
>SLPW01000034.1 GCA_007131755.1 Myxococcales bacterium
GCTGCCGGTGCCCGACGTCAACGACGCCGAGGGTAACTTTCCTGGGCCTTTCGTTTGTACTGATACTGGCCGTTCGACCACTGCTCCACAATTGAAATGGCTACGAAGGGGCTCAACCTAGGTAGAACCACCAAGCCGTTTAACGTTCTGGAATTGCTCCGTCGAAAGAGGTGCGAATACGTCACAGAGCTACAAAACCTCGGTTCCACTTCTTAAATCACCGTTCGCCGCTCTCCGATTTACTTCTACTTCCCACTCGACACGTGCCGGGGTTCCGACACGCCTTGATGGCACCGCAAGTCCTACAACCCAAGTAGAAGTTGAAGGGGAAGTTGATCGGAGAACGGTGATCGGAGAACGCCGGGAGGTCCCGTAGGCCCTAAGTGATGTTGTACTACTAAGGAGATGGGGAGATACTGGGGATAGAGGGAGTAGGGTTGTGTATATCCCCTCATCCCCATATCTCCTTTTTCTTACACTGCTGGACGGCGTTGACCCACGATAAACGCCGGAAAAAACACTCCGATTGTCCAGATAAGAGTCGTTTAATGACTCTCGAGATGATGCATGGGGTCGGGACCAAATTCGCCAGGCACCTCGGGATGTTCGTGGTCATGATCGTGATCGTGACCGATGTCGATCTCCGGTCCGAACCCGTGGTCCAATCCGTGGCCGTGACCGTGATCGTGATGATGCTCGAAGGCTTCCGGTCTCAGCCCCGGAGGAACGGGTTTTCCAGCCGCCTCCAATCTCTCGCGCTCAATCTGTGCTTCCACCGCTTCGATGCGGTCGTGGATGAGCATGCGCTCCGGACCGGCCGGCAATTCGTCGAGGGCGATCTCGTATTGCTCGAGCGCCTCTTTGGGCATGTCCAATTGCTTGCTGAGGATCGTGGCGTAGTTTATCCGCATGGGCCCGCGTTGATCGATGGGCGGATTGCGATCCAGATAGGCGGCGAATAATTCTGCCGCCGACAGATAACGCGCGCGCCGCTGTAGAGCCGCTCCGTACACCCCATAGGCTTCGACGTAATTCGGCGCCGTTCGTACCGCCTCTCGGCTCTTTTCTTTCGCCGTATCCACTCGCCCCGTGCGAATGGCAAGGCGCGCCGAATGGGTCAACAGCAGCGCATCATAGGGACGCATCTCCAATGCCTCATGCATTAGCTCCCAGGCCTGTTCGGACTGCCCCATCATATAGTAGGCGATCGCCGCGTTGTAGAGCACTTCCCCGTGGGCGGGATAGGCCTCATGGGCGGCCGTATAAAGAGGAATGGCCTTGTTGAACCGTCCTTCCATCATCAGGTTGTCGGCGTGAGCTCGCTCCATCGCCGCCTGGCCATGTTGGGCCGATGGCACAACGAGGGCCACGGCTATGCAGAAGGCCAGCAACGCCACTGGAGCACGTACGGCCATCGAGGAACCGGCAGCGTCGTATGTGTTGAGCCACTGGCTATCTCGCGAATGCGTGGCTGCATATCCCACCGCAAGCGCCGCCGCCCCCATCCAGATCACTGCAGAGCTTATCAACTCCAGCACCGGCACGAAGGCCATCATCGCCATGCCCGAAATGACAGCCGTGGCCAGCGCCCAGGTGACGATGGAAAACTCCTCGTCCTCCGTCGCAGACTCACTTCGCGCTCGCACACCGCGCACCAGGGCGGTCAAGATTCCCGCCAACCACAATAAGAATAGGATCAGCCCCAGCCCGCCCTGTTCCACAGATATCCGTGCGTAATCACTATGCGGCGAGGCGAAGGACGGATAGCGATCAAAGATCTGGTTTACCACCGGATCGGAGTCGTCGACCACATCGGTCTGCATCAGCGCCCAGCCTCCGGCCCCATGACCAATGACGGGCTCCTTGTCCCACAACCCCCGCGTTACGCTGTTGAGATACGACCGGTAGCGATAGTCCACGGGCGCTTCCATCCGGTCGGCCCTGAAGAACCACCAGGTGGGCCGCTGTTGGCGCGCCATCTCCTCGAGGGATTCCGGCGACATGGTCACCCGCGGAAGATCGATGGCTACATTCTCCGTCTCCGGACGATCGAAGCCCAGATATCCGGCCAGGGCCACGGCCACGATCAGCGCTGACCCAACTGCCGTCAGCGCTGCGCGCCTTCCCAGTTGAGGGCTCTTTCCGACCAGGGCCACCAGCAATGCCGCGATCGCCATCGCTCCCACCAACGTTCCCAGCATCAGGGGATCGATGACCAGTCCCAGATGGACCATTGCCACCAGCAGGGCCAGGGCCATAAACCAGCGTCGAGCCCCCGAGGACAACGACACTGCCGCCGCCAACAGGGGGACGACCAACACGTAATAGGCGGCGGCGAAGGCCATGGCGTCAAATCCACCGGTCACTCCCGCCACATCCCATACGGGGTGAATCGACGTTGAGGTGAAGAATTCGTACAATCCCATCCCCCCGGCCCCGATCGCGCCTGCGCCCACGGCCGTCGTCCAGTCCAGAAAGGTCGCTCTCCGACCTACTGGGGCAACCAACACCAGAAATACCACCGCCAGCGCCGTCCAACTCACCACACTCAGCGCTCCGAACTCCCATAGATTCGACCACGTCAAAGAAGCGATGACGACGGCAAAAAAGGCCCCGCCCAACGCAAGGGTCCCCACGCTTGCGATCTGCGGCCCCTTGCCGCGAACCACGTCGACGCCCCAACTCGCCAGGGCCAGCGCAGCCATCAATGCCAACACCAGTTGACGGGGACGTTCGAAATTAGAAAATCCCGTGGCCACTGCCAACGGCACCACTGCCGTCAGTGCCAATACCAACAAGGTCGAAAGAGATAGGCTCGTCTTTTTTCCGGTCATCATCTATCCGCAAAGGGAAGCGTCATTACTGGGGGAGTGGGCACCGAAATGGCGCCGCTACAACACAGTGAGTCACGATTTCCTTGATCTTGCAAGGGCCATACCGTTATTTCACGAACGGTCGGAATTGTTCCCTCCCAATCTGTGCTCCATATAATACCTCGCCCACGAGTTGGTGGAAGAAGCCGCTCCATCAACTCCCGCTCGAGGCGCAGTATTGACACCATGACTGACGGACCTCTACCGTTTTCCCCAGGTGTTCTCCACGGGGCAGGACTTTTTCATGAACGATCCACAAGCGACATCCCACGACGCCCCTGCTGAACCACGAGGCGCCATCGCCATCTTGCTCTCTTTCATCGCTCCCGGGCTGGGGCAGATGTACGTGGGGCGATTGATGGCCGGGCTTGTGATCAATCTTCTCTTCGTGCTCATCGTTCTTCTCTTCGTCATCGCCGCCACCCTCTTTCAATTCTTCCCGTTATATCCGGTCCTGGTCTTGATTCTGGTCTGGGTCGCAATGTGCCTGCTCTCGGGCTGGCGAGCGGCGGAGATCATCGGCGACGGACGAGCCCGCAAGGGTCGAGCCTTTCAGCACCCACTGATCTACATCCTCGTCGCCCTTTCCACCTTCGCCGCTCCGCTGGCGATCACCACTCACTTTACCTGGCGCCATCTCATGACAGTGGTCTCCGTCGAAGATCCCGCCATGTTTCCCCAGGCGAAACCGGGCGACCGCCTCATCATCGACCGCACGGTCTACCGCAATCGTCCCCCACGTCGCGGTGACGTGGTCACCGTTCGCGTCCCCGGAAGCGACGATCTCGTAAATCTACGCGTCGTCGCGCTTCCCTCGGAGCGGGTGACCATGGAGGGATTCGTCCTTCGTGTCGACAATCGACCCGCTCATTACTCTCCGTTGGACGTGGAGGCCATAAATACCGCCGCCATTGACGAGGAGCTCCCGCTGGAATTGTGGGTGGAGCACAATCACGACCAACGTTACGTCATCTCCAGTATCGCCGGCGCCTCGACCAGCAGCCTCAACTCTCCACGAGTCCTGGGCGACGACGAGTATTTTCTCCTCGCCGACAACCGCAGCGCCGTCGACGACAACGGCGAACCTACTCACCTCGACAGCCGCCACTTCGGAGCCGTCGACGCCGGCCACATCGAGGGTCGTCCCGTCTACGTCGGCTGGTCCATCGCCCCCGAAAACGGCAGTATCCGCTGGGATCGACTCGCACTTCCCATCGACTAAGTCTGTGGGGATGATTCAACTTGAATTGCCCTGCTCGCTCTCCCTGCTCAGCTTGCTCCCTCTCCGTCGGCCATGCTACAGAGGGCATACGAACTTCAATCGTCATATCGTCAGCCACTTGTTCAGCGCTGGCGTGCCGCATTGACATTGATAACTGAATCATTTCCCACAGGAGCATCTCATGCGTCGACTGATCACCCTTCTTTGTGTTTTCGCCTTGACCTTTACTATCGCCTGCGACGATGACGCCGCCGACGACGCCCCGGACCAGGATGACGAGACCGAGGAAGTCGAGGAGGACGACGATGATGAAGCAGCCGAAGTAGAGGAAGAAGCCGAGCCTCTCGAATTTGCCGAATACGACCTCGGCGAAGGCGACGACTCCTGGGAGGGATGGACCATCGAAGGCGTCGAAGGGCTCAACGTCATGGGCGATCTGTCCGGACCTCGCCTGACCCAGGACGGCTTCGACGTCTGGGATCTCCTCGTCTCCTTTGACCACCGAGATCTGGAAGAGATCAAGGAAACCCAGAAGGGCCACGCCGAAGACAACGACGAACTCACCGTAGAGATTGTGGAAGACGAGGAGGACGTGCTCGTCTGGACCCGTCAATATGGCGAGGGTGGTAGCACGACCTGGAACTTCATCCGTCTGCTGACGGTGGACGATACGGAAGTCACCTGTCAGACCAATCTTCAAAACGGCGCCTCCTCCGAAGAGTTGTTTCAACAGCAACTCGACGCCTGTGATACGGTCAGCGCGCCTGCCGGAGAAGAAGAAGTCGCCGAAGAGTAATTTCACCTCCCGGTGACCAGCTCCAGGCCCGTTCGGCCCTCTGGCAGACTGCCAGGACCGGACGGGCTTTTTTGATCCCCGGTTGAAATCCCCCACCAATCGGCCTACCTTTGCCCGGCTGTCGCGCCGTCCCGCCGGCCACACTCGGCACCGCGCGCAGATTTCGTCCTCCCCCTTCTTCCCACCGGGCACACTGACGCGTTCCATGGCATTGTCGCCCACAAACGATCCCGAAGACTTCGCTCTCGACCCTGCGCTTCGCCGCAAGAGGCTGTGGGCCTACTTCAAGCCCTATTCGACCTGGTTCGGCGCCGGTGCGGTCTTCCTGTTGTTGACCAACCTCATGGCCTTCGCCATCCCCTTTTATCTGGGCGATGCCATTCAGACGCTACGCGATGCGTCTGACGAGGCCGGTCTCGACACCGAGCTCATCCGCGCCGAAGTCATCACGGCTGCCAAGATCATCATTGTGCTGGCCATCGGGGCCGGCATCGCACGGGTGTTTAGCCGCATCACCATCTTCAACGCCGGGCGCTACATCGAATTCGACGTGCGCAACAAGCTCTATACCCACCTGAC
>SLPW01000370.1 GCA_007131755.1 Myxococcales bacterium
CCGGACTGGCTCGCCCCCACGGTATAGACCGTCGGATCCTGCGGGTCCGGGAGAATGCGAACCCCGTAGATGGAGGGAAAGTGAATCTCCGACATCAGATCTGCGGCTTCGCCGTGATCTTCGATAGAGGCGATTCGCTCGAGATAGGGCTTCGCCGGCTCGAGACCTGCGGCGTTGATGGTCTCTACGTCCATCCAACTCGTATAGAAATCTCCCACGAGCTGCTCATTGGAGCCTGGATCGGCGTCGGCCTCCAGAATCGCCAGGATGAGCTGATTGACCTGCTCCTCCACCTCGAGGCGCAACGTGTCGAAGACTCCGTAGCGCGAAAGGTCGCTGGGAATCTCTGTCTCTTCTGCCCAGGTTCCGCTGGCGAAGGTATAGAAATCGTCGCCCGGCGCCACGTCGCGATTCATCCCGTCGAAGTCGAAGCCGAAGGTTCCGAATCGCGGTCCGTCGCCGGAGACGTCCTCGTCGGTGGCCAGCCCGGGATCGTCGGCGTCGTCAGCGCCGTCTGCAATCGGTGCCGACTCGTGGACCGTGGGACTTCCGCTGCACGCGGCAGCGAGAATTGTGATGGATGTACCGGCTATTAGAAGTGCGAAACGGCCTGCGTTCATAATCTTCTCCGCGCCAAAAAAGTCTGGGATGGTGCTGGCGCCACTGATGTAGTCGGCCAACGGCGACCCTGCAACCTCTTTCTAAGCGGGATCGAGCCCTCAATAATCCCGGCCTACTCGATCTCACCGACCTGAAAGGTGCCCTCGAGCTCATAGGCGTCCGGCCCCTCTCCTTCCTCGTTGTAGAGTGTCGCCTCGAATTCTCCAGCCATGATGCTTTTTTGGCCCTCTCCCTTAAAGTCGGTCACCATTAACGTGCCCGCTTTTGACAGGAGGGAGATGTCATGTTCGTGGACATTGACTGACAGCTTTGCCTCTTCGGGGGCCGAGAAGTGATAGAGCCTGGGCTCGATGGGGGCGGTACTCATACTGAAGAGCATCGTCACCATCTTGTCATCGGGACCGACCCGCACGCCCCAATTGGCGCTCGCCTCGTAGATCGCTTGGCTTGTGAACGCGTCGGCGTCGGCGCTTATCTCAACATCGCCGTCGAGGCCGGGACCGGTGAGTGTAGCTTCGACGAAATTCTCCTCGGGCTGCATCGTAGCTGTGGCTTCGCCTCCCGATTCAGAGTCTGAATCGTCGTCACAGGCCACGACGCCCGAACAAAGGAAGAGTACGATACAAGTATAGAACCAGGTGCTTTTCATTTGGAACTCCTCAAAAAGTGTTGTGACCGACGCAAGATAGCATACAATCCATGCGAACACGACGCCGACCGTGCATTCCGGCGACGATAGGCTCCCGCCTGGGAGCGCGGGCTGCCAGCCCGCAATTCTGCCAAGCTGGCCACACTCCCAGAGGAGCTGAACGCTTACCCTGACGGCAGGCGACGAACGCGGCGAAGCGCGGCCGATGCTCTCACGTCATTATTCGCATTGGCTGCGTTCATTTGACCGGGAATGATGCCGTAACTACAATCGTAGTTGTCTCTTGGGTGGGTTATGTCATCGAGCCTTCGTCGCGAGAGTTCGGGATGGACATCGGATACGTCTGGAGCGAGTCGAAGTACGAGGCCGTACAAAAGAAGCATGGCCTTACCTTCGGTGAAGTCGTCGACGTTTTCGAAGATTCGCGCACACTCTATGAGGCAGATCCGCAGGGGAACCCGGAACGAATGATGGCTGTCGGTGCGACACGGCAAGGTCGAGTATTGCAGGTGATTTTCACATACGAGGACGCACCGTTGGTGCGAATTGTCACCGCCTTCGTTGCGAGCAAGGAGTGGACCGATGAGTTCAGAGAGGGATGAACGGGACGGAACTGGCGAGGACGAACTCGCTGCACTCGAGAAAGAGGCTCGAAACGTACCGGAGGACCGTCAATCCTATGGGCGAGGCCCCGAAGTGCTGCGAGAGCATCTGGAAGAGGCCGCCCGACGCAAGAAGCAACTGACGATTCGACTCGATCGAGATATCGTCACTCGATTCAAGCAATTGGCCGGTCCCGAGGGAAGTTATCAAACCTTGATGAACCGCGCGCTCCACGACTGGCTCGAGGCACAGAGTGTAAAGGAGCTACTGCGGGGTGAACTCCAGGAGTTCGGAGAACTCGTAGAGGAGTTGAAGGCGGGGCGGGGCAGTGCCGAGGATGGGAAGAGCGGCAAAGACGAGGCAGGTCGAAGCTCGGCAGGACCGTAAACGTCACTCCTCCTCCAACGCCTCGCCATCGACGACCAACTCGCGACTCGTGCGCATGCCGCGCTCGTCGACGGCGGTGATGCTCCAGCGCCCGGGTTCGGGCACCCAGTAGACCGGTTCGCCCGCCGGGGCGCTGTCAATGTGGCGGCCGCCGACGTACCAGTGGATGCGCGAGCCCACCGACGAATATGCCTCGAGGCGCACCAATTGGCGGTCGGCGGGGCGCGTGGGCTCCAGAACGACCCGCGACTCCTCGCGGGGCGACGTGATGGCCAGGGTGGCCTCGTCTTCGACGCGACAATCGGGGTGGATATCCGGCATCGTGCCGGCGCGGCGTCCCCGGGCGCGCTCGAAGCGGGCCGCCGCGTCGGGCAGGCGCTCCACGACGCGCTGCTCCACGCGTTCGACGCCGTCGGGACGGCAGCCCGAGGGCAGGCGGTGGCCCGAGGCGGCGTCGACGTCGATCTCGACGTGGAGGTCACAGCGCTCGGGGGCCGCCGTTCGGGCCGGGGCCTCCGTGGTCCTTGTGTGCGGGCAGTGGGGTCCCGGCCGCCGTCCCGAGCGGCTACAGACCTCGATATGGGCCAGCTCGTCGTCCTGGCGAGCCCGTCGCAGCGGGTAGGGGTCGTCGATGGCGTGCATGACGTCGAAGAAGAGCGGGCCCGCCACAGTGGCGCCGATGAGCTCCGGATGGCGCTCAAAGCTCAGATCGCCGGCCCAGACGGCGACGGTATATTCGTTGCCGAAGCCCGCCGTCCAGGCGTCGTGATAGGCAAAGCTCGTCCCCGTCTTCCAGACGATGGCCTCCTCGCGGGTAAACCTGGTGCCCACGTCGTACCAGGGTGCGTGACGTCGGGTAAGCGCGCGATTCGTAAGCCAGGCCGCCGCCGAGGAGACGGCGCGGCGCTCCTCGTCGACCGAAATGGGCTCTCGATCGGCCGCCGGCGGAGTCTCGACGCCGTCGTCGACGGCGAAGATCTCGGGCATCACCGGAAGTCCCCCGCGGGCATAGCCCGCGTAGAGCGCCGCCACCTCCAGAGCCGACGCCGGCAGTCCCCCAATGACCAGCTCCAGCCCTCCGTCTCCGGCGCGGTATACGGGCCCCAGGAAATAAAATCTCGCCAGCGCTTGGACGAATTCGTCGACGCCGATGCGCTCCACGAGTCGGACGAAGGGAAGATTCAGAGACATGGCCAGCGCCTCTTCGGCTTCGACGAGGACGCGATATTGGCGGTCGAAATTCTGAGGCCGGTAGTCGCCCCGGACGATCGGAACGTCCAGAAGCATATGCGACGGGGCGACGAGCCCCTCGTCGAGGGCGGCGGCATAGGCCACGGGTTTTAGCAATGAGCCCGTCGATCGCGGGGCCACGAAGGCGGGAAGGTGGCTTCCCGGCACGGTGATGTCGAAGCCGAGATTACCGACGACGCCGCGCACCTCGCCAGTCTCCGATTCCAGGACCACCACGGCGGCGTGGGGAGCTCCCGTGGCCCGCAGACGCCGCTCGTGATCGGCGACGACGTCGCTTATCCGCCGCTGAACCGATCGGTCCAGGGTGGTCTCGATTCGAATCGACGGCTCTCCGCGGCCTGCCTCGTCTCGTTCGAAGGCCTCCGGGCGGTGGCGCTTTAACCAGTGCACCACATGAGGGATCTCTCGCGGCGGCCTTCCCACGCGGGTGGGCACCTCCGTTTCCTCCAGAAGCCTGGTCAATTCATCGGGGCGCTCCGACAGGGGAATGGCGCCGGCGCTGGCGAGTCGATAGGCGATGTCGTCGCGCGCCTCGCGGAGGCGTTCGGCGTTGTCAGGGCTCGGCCTTCGCGCGTTGGGGCTCTGTGGAATGGCCAACAACGTGGCGATTTCGGCGGCGTTCATCCCCGTCGGGGTCCGGTCCCAGTAGGAGAGCGTGGCAGCTTCGATGCCCTCGATATTTCCGCCGAAAGGAGCGAAGCGAAGATAGGCCTCCAGAATTTCTTCTTTCGACATATGCATCTCGAGCTGCATGGCTCGAAATGCCTCCACGGCTTTCGAGCGAAGCGTGCGCGGCCTCGGCTCCAGAAGCCGCACGAGCTGCATGGTGATCGTCGACGCCCCGCTGACGGTGGCGCCACTTCGCAGATTATCCCTGGAAGCCCGCACCACGGCGACGGGATCGACGCCGGGGTGGGAGTAAAAGCGCTTGTCTTCCAGAGCGATCAGGGCGTCGATATAGGCGGGGTCGACGTCGTCTATGCGGGTGGGAAAGCGCCACTGATCGTCGTCGGACAACAGGGCGTGTGCCGGACGTCCGTCCTCGTAGGTGACGACCAGCGAGTCGCCGTAGTCCAATCTTTCGGGAAGGGGGACGAGATGTGCGGCAGTCCAGAATGCGACGACACAGACGAAGACCGTCGCCACGAAGCTGGCGAGCAGACGCCGCCAGCCCAGGCGCTTCAACAGCCGGAGCGGCCACAAAATGACTCCGCGCACGTTCATATTATGGGTAGTTGGCATCCGGAAATGGCGATCACCGCCGTAGCTCGCTGTATTTGGGAAGTATACTGACCGACGAGTTGGAGCGATGGCATCCCTGCCATCGCCGTTCGAAGGCCACGAAAACAGAAAGTGTGGCATTCCTCGCAGGAAATCGGATGTTGTTAGTTTCCTCGCAACTCGCAGTGCTCAGCGCCTCACGGCGCTCCGATAGCAAAGATGCTATCGGCTCCAGGTGGCGTGACGCGCGAATTACTGCGGGCTAGTCCAGATGGCATCCTATTACGGCCGCGAAATACGCACGGTTCCACCGTCGATCCGGGCCCACCGATCGTGTTGATACATGGAGATGATCTCCGAGGGCGGGGCGCTAAACGTCCCCGCCGTGGTGGCACGGATGGTATAGACGAGCTTCACCGTCTGCCCCGTCCAGCGATTGTTGATATATCGTCGCCCGATGGTCCCGAAGGCCTCGAAGCGGTCGTCGCGCACATCGAAGTGGTCCACATTCCACTCCTGGGAGGAGTCGAACCAGCTCGGGCGAAGCTGTCCCTCCGGTCGCGGGTCTTCGATCTCGAATCCTCCGGGGATGCGGTCCGTCAGCGCCAGGTCGCGAAGCGTTCGTGGCTCGTCGTGGCTGGCCGTCAACTCCACGTAGACCAGGTCGCCGACCTGGACGTTATTGAGGTTGACCGTATTTCCGTCGGCGTCGAGATAGCGGCGCTCCAGGCTCAG